>NZ_DAHVSH010000148.1:0-4890 GCF_027324685.1 Haloactinopolyspora sp. | reverse complement strand
CCGCCTCGAGGTAGGTCAGCACCCGCCGCGCGTCACCGCCGGCCAGGCGGACCAGGTGGTCGTGCGCGTCGTCGGCCAGCTCGACCGTCCCGGCCAGGCCTCGTTCGTCGCTCAGCGCCCGGCGCACCACCTGGCTGATCGACTCGTCGTCGAGCGGCTCGAGTGTGAGCAGCAACGAGCGCGACAGCAACGGGCTGATGAGGGCGAAGTAAGGATTCTCGGTGGTGGCGGCGACGAGAGAGACCCAGCGGTTCTCCACCCCGGGCAGCAGCGCGTCCTGCTGCGTCTTGGAGAAGCGATGCACCTCGTCGACGAACAACACCGTGCCGACACCGGAGCGGACGAGTGCTCGCCGAGCACCGTCGATGACGTTGCGCACGTCCTTGACACCGGCGGTGACCGCGGACAGCTCGACGAAGCGGCGCTGGGTGGCACGGCTGACGACGTAGGCCAGGGTCGTCTTTCCGGTTCCGGGCGGGCCCCACAACACCAGCGCCATCGGCTGGTCGTGCTCGACCAGTTGACGCAGCGGCGTGCCGGGGCCGAGCAGATGCTGTTGGCCGACGATCTCGTCCAGCGTGCGCGGGCGCATCCGCACCGCGAGTGGCTGGCCGGTGTGGTCCTCGTCAGCGCCGCTGAGCGAACCCGCCGGCACGGCCGGCCCCGGCCCAAGCCCCGTGCTGAAGAGTCCCTCCTGCTCCATGACGGCGACTCTACGCGGAAATGGTGGCCGACCGGCTCACTGGCGTACTTGGTCACGGCACTGCCGCACGACGCGCAGAACCTCGGCGCGTTCGTCGTCGGCGAGTTCGCCGGGACGGTACGGATCAGTGGCGAACTCCGCGGGAATCGCACCCTCGTCGGCGGCGATCCACAGCATCCGCTGCACGTAGCCGTCGTACGGCGGGCGGAAGGTCACCCGCGCCAGTTCGTCGACCACCGCCGACACTTCGAGGAACCTGGCCGCGGCATCGCGCGCCGAGGTGTGCACCGCAGCGGCGAAGGTCTCCACTGCGGCTGCGGACACCTGGGCGGCAGCGGCGGCGATGCCCAACAGCGCGCCCTCGGCGCCCCACATCAACGACGGCCCGAGCATGCGGTCCTCGCCGGTGAGGACGAGCCGCCCGCGGGACCGGGCCGCGGCGATGCCGGCCTGGCAGGCGATGGCGTCGTAGAGGCGGGCCGGCTTGAACGCCACGACGCCGGGATGCTCGAGCAGGACCGTCAACACTTCGTGCGGGTACGGCCGCGAGTAAAGGTCGAACGCGATCAGCGGGACACCCGCCGCGTTGTACAGCAGGTCGTGGTGGGCCAGGACGGCCGCCGCGTCGCCGGTGTCGGCGGGCGGGAACACCAGCAACGCGTCCGCGCCGGCTTCGGCCGCCGTCCGCGCCCACTCGGCCTCCTTCTGGTCGTGCTCGCCCACCCCCGGGTGTCCCACACCGGCGATCACCGGCACGCCCACCGCCGCTGCGCGGCGTACGAGCTCGGCCTTGACCTCGGTGGGCAGGTGCTCGCCGCGGCCGGTGTGCGCGCCGATGGCCAGCGCCTTGGCGCCGGTGTGAACCAGGTGGGTGAAATACGCGGCGCACACGGCGGGATCGACGGTGCCGTCCGGGCGCATCGGGGTGGCGGGCGCGGCGACCAACGACCAGCGCAACTGTTCGGTGAGGTGTGTCTTGTCCCGCGAGTTCGCCACATGGGCAGCGTAACCAGGCCGTCGCCGTCGTGCCCGCCGGCCGGGGGCCGAGCGCGCGATCAACCGGACCGGGCGAGCATACTGAGCGCCATGCTCATGGCGATCATCGGCGGTGCGGGCTTGGTGGGGACGTTCACGGTGCCGTGGCTTGCGCGGCACCACCAGGTCCGCGTCCTCGATCGCAAGCCCAGTCCCGTCGCCGGCATCCAGTCCGTCGTCGGCGACGCCTGCTCCCCCGACGACGTCGCCGCCGCGGTCGACGGTTCGGACGTCGTGGTCCACATGGCCGCGGTCATCCCCAGCCACGACGACCCGGACCCCGCCATGGTGCGCGCCGCCTTCGACGTCAACGTCGCTTCGATCCACCTGGCCTTGACCGCGTCCGCCGCGGCCGGCGTCCGCTCCTTCGTGCACATCAGCACCATGTCGGTGTACGAGAAGTACGCGAAGGTCACCATCGACCCGGCAGCGCCACCCGATGCGACCCGACCGTACGGGTTGACCAAACGGCTCGGCGAGCAGGTGTGCGCGGCCGTGGCGCCCGGCCTCGGACTCGCGGCGTGCTCGCTGCGACTGGTCTACCCCACCGCCGACGAGGACTGGCCGCACTGGCGTGCCGCCGACGACGATCACCGGCCGCGGACGATGCGGATGCGCACCGGCCGCCGGATTCCAGTTCTCGCCGCGAGCGATCTGGCTGCCGCGGTGGCCGCGGCCGCGGACTACCGCGGCCAGTACCGTCCGTTCACCATCACCGCTGACGTCAAGGGCGTGTCCGTTCGCCCGGACGACACGGGTGACGTCCTGGGCTGGCGAGCCACGCGCGTGCCATGACCGGTGGCAGACTGGTGGCGATTCCTGCTGCAGTCCGGAGGTCATGGTGCGTGCCGTCGAACCCGAAGTCCATCTCATTGCCCGGCCCGACTTCGACTACGACGAGGTCGCGGCCTACCTCAAAGAGGTCGGTGGCGAGAGCTGGCTCGAGCGAGTCGACCGCGGTGAACTGGACGACGCGCAGAATCTGGCCGAATTCGCCGGTCGCATCTGCTACCGCTCGTGGGAGCCGGGCCTGAATCCGAACGTCAGCCGGGTCCGCACCGATCAGGCCCAGTACCTGCAGAACATCCTGTCCAGCGCCCACGGTTCGGTGCTCGAGCACGTGAACTTCTCGTTCGTGCTGCACAACGTCAGCCGGGTGACCACGCACGAACTGGTCCGCCACCGCGCCGGGGTCGCGGTGTCCCAGGAGTCGCTGCGCTTCGTCCGCCTCGACGACCTGCCGTTCTGGTTCCCCGAATGGGCTCGTGCCGATCCCGAGCTCATGCGGCGGGCCACGGACCTGCTGGAGCAGATGGAGCAGTTCCAGGGCTGGATGGCCGAGCACTTCGGGCTCGACGACGAAGGTGTCAAGTTCGCCGAGAAGAAGGCGAAGACGTCGTTCATGCGCCGCTTCGCGCCCGAGGGGCTGGCCACCGGTTTGGTGTGGACGGCCAACGTCCGCACGCTGCGTCATGTGATCGAGAACCGCACCGCACCCGGCGCCGAAGAAGAGATCCGCATCGTACTCGGCAAGGTCGGCGAGCTGATGGTGAGGGAAGCACCCGCGTTGTTCGGTGACTACACCGTCGAGGACGGCGCCTGGGTGCCTGGCTGGCGCAAGGTGTGACCGGTTTCGAGCCGACGACCGCGGAGATAGCCACGCGGTAACGGTCCCGGCCGTAAAATGGAAACGCCCTGGTTACAGTGAGATCGATGCGGGCGAGCCGGCCGACGGCTCCGGAAGAAGGGGGAGGACGCGGATGCACACCTCGATCGGCGTGGTCGGGCCGCACGACCTCGTCGACAGCGTCGCCGCCGTCTGCGAAGAGCATCCCGGCATCCAGGTCCATCGGTTCGACTACGACCACGAATCGCAGGCAGCGGAGCTGGTCAGCACCCACGCCTCGGGTGTGGACGGCTGGCTGTTCACCGGCATCGTGCCCTACACGATCTCGCAGGAGGCCCGCACCCGTCCGGCTGCCTTCGTCGACTACAGCGGATCGACCCTGCTTCAGGCTCTGGTCCGGCTGCTGCGCGACGGCCGCGACGTGACACACCTGTCGGTCGACACCCTGGACACGCGGCACGTACACGACACCCTGGCCGCAGCCGGCGTCCCGACCGACGGCATCCGCACCATGCCGTACCGCCCCGGATCCGGCTCCGCCGATTTCGCGGCTTTCCATCGCCGGCACGCCGCGCGGCACCCGGATGCTGTCGCCATCACCTGCCTCGCCTCGGTCTACGACGAGCTCGAGGGCAGCGTCCCGGTCTTCCGGCTGGCTCCGCTGCCGCATTCGGTGCGCACGGCCTTGCGTCAGCTCCTGCTGACCGCGACCAGCCAGATCCAAGAAGACGCCCAGGTCGCGCTGGGCTTGGTGGAACTTTCTCCGGGCGCCGACGGCGAATCCGGCGAGCTCGCCCGCGAGGTGGGCGCCCTCGGTGGGTCGCTGTCGAACTATTCGTCCACGACGTCCATGATCGTCACCACTCGCGGCCCGTTGCACGACGTCTCCCACGGCTTCACCGCGTTGCCGATGCTGCACCGACTGGGGCGTACCCACGACACGGTCCGCATCGGTTTCGGCCTGGGCCACAGTGGCGCCGAGGCCGAACGCCTGGCCCGTCGGGCGCTCTCGCGGGCGCGTAGCTACGGCTCGATCGCCGCGGTGGTCTCGATGCGCAACGACGTCGACGTGATGCTCGACGCCGCGCCGGAGCAGACCCCGGTCACCGAGCAGAGCCGGGCCGTCGTGGCCAGCCGGGTCGGACTGTCCGCCGACACGCTGGACCGGCTACGCGAGGTGACGACCACCGCGGGCGGGCGGGCGCTCACCACGCGCGACATCGCCGACGGCCTGGGTATTCAGCTGCGCACCGCGCGGCGCATTCTGCAGCGCCTCGAGATGGCCGGCTACGCCAAGCGGTCCGGCAACGCCGACTCCGGCACCATCGGGCGCCCGCTGACGCTGTATCAGCTCACGCTCTGAGCGCGGGCGCACTCGGGTGTCGTCAGGCCAGCCACCGGTCGAGGTTGGCCTCGACGAACTCGTCGTCGCGCAGGTGCGGGTAGGCAGCCCAGATCCGGTCGATCTCCTCGAGCTGACCGGGCGAGAGCCGTTCGTCCTCGTCGAGGCACCACAACCCCTCGA
>NZ_DAHVSH010000137.1:0-5969 GCF_027324685.1 Haloactinopolyspora sp. | reverse complement strand
GACGCCGGCCGCGTCGCCCTCGCGGCGATCCGCCTCGGCGGGAGGCCGGTGGGCGTGCTCGCCGCCGATGCCGGCCGGTTCAGCGCTGCAGCATCCGCCGCTGGACGAGCCGGCGCGCCACGGCCCGACCAGCAGGATCCGATGCGCCGGACGGCTCATCCCGCTCAGCCGGTCCGGGCGTCGTCGTCATCGAGCCGCGGCTGTACCGGCTCGCCCGCGCTGCCGGCCCGGTCGGTGTAGGCACGCCGCAGTGCCATCGCCGCCTCGACGATGAGCCACATCGCCAGCACGAAGATGATCGCGTCGAGCGGTGCGAGCACCCACTCGCCGGCCTCGATGAAGTTCCGCAGATTGACGATGAGCGCCCACGACGTCATGACCAGCAGGAATACCAATGGCACGATGACGGCCACGGGGTTGCGCCGGCGACTGACGACCCAGACGGCGACCACCGCCAGGGCCAGCCCCGCGGTCAATTGGTTCGTGGTACCGAACAGCTGCCACAACACGCCGAACGTGTAGCCCGCGTCCCCGCCGCCGGGAAGCAGGGCCATCGCCATCGGCACCGCGACAGCGACGATTCCGGCCAGGGTGAGGTTGCGCGACAACGCGTTCCAGCCGGCCAGCGTCGCGATCTCCTGCACGACGTAGCGCTGCAGCCGCACCCCGGTGTCCATCGTCGTGGCCGCGAACGAGATGACCACGACGGCAGCGAAGATGACCGCGAGGTCGAGCGGGATGCCGAGATTGTTCGCGAAGACCGCCACGCCGTTCACGAAATTGCCCGCAGCGCCGTCGGAGGCTGTCGAGAAGTCGCCGTACAGGGTGTCCCACTCGGCTCGAGAGGCCACCACCCCGGCCGTCACCGCGAGCACTGAGCACATGGCCAGGCTGCCCTCGCCCAACGCGCCCATGTACCCGACGTAGCGCCCGTCGGTCTCCTTGTCGAGTTGCTTGGACGTCGTCCCGGACGACACGAGGGAATGGAAGCCCGATATGGCCCCACAGGCGATCGTGATGAACAGGAACGGGAAGATGCTCGGCGAATCGTCCGGGACGTCGTTGAACACCGGGGCCACGACGCTGTTCCAGCCGACCAGCACGCCCAGCAACACGATGCCCAACGCGATGAACAGCTGATGGGAGTTGATGTAGTCGCGGGGCTGCAGCAACATCCACACCGGTAGCCGTGCGGCGATGAAGGTGTAGACGAACAGGATGATCACCCAGAGATCCCGGGCCCGGTCGAAGCCGAGCTGATCGGCCAAGCCGGTGATCTCGATGGGAACCTCGTTGCCCACCCAGATGAGCAGGTACAGGCCGATGACCCCGATGATCGACGGGACCAAGGCGGCGCTGCGTTTGCGGTAGATGTACTGACCGATCGCGATGGCCAGCGGGATCTCGACGAAGATCGGGATGACCGCGCCAGGATTGGCCACCAGCAGGTTCCCGATCACGACGGCGAACACGGCGTTCACCAGCGTGAGCAGGAAGAAGATGATGAGC
Source organism: Haloactinopolyspora sp. (assembly GCF_027324685.1). Taxonomy (NCBI): domain Bacteria; kingdom Bacillati; phylum Actinomycetota; class Actinomycetes; order Jiangellales; family Jiangellaceae; genus Haloactinopolyspora; species Haloactinopolyspora sp. Next base: position 4,460 of record NZ_DAHVSH010000137.1, on the reverse strand, counting down.
AGGAACAAGGTCCGAGCCCGTCGGCTGATGACGTCCTGGGTCAGCGTGCCGATACTGCGCGCCTTGTGCCGGACCGACACCGCCAACGCCCCGAAATCGTGGACGCCCGCGGCGAAGATCGTGCCGATCACGACCCATGCCAGCGCCGGGCCCCATCCCCAGAAGACCGCGATGGCCGGGCCGACGATCGGCGCGGCTCCGGCGACCGACACGAAATGGTGCCCGAACACGACATGCTTGTTGGTGGGGACGTAGTCGATGCCGTCGGACAGCTCGTGCGCGGGGGTGACGAACGACGGGTCGAGCCCGTACACGCGATCGGCAAGGTACCGCGAGTAATAGACGTACCCCAGGGCGAACAGTGCGAGAACCACGACCGCGATGACGATGGCAGGCACACGACCTCCTCGAGGTTCGACCACATGCCCCCGAGCCACGTGGCGGCTGGCATCAGGCACCCTATGACGTGGCTCACATTCCGATCAAGACTTTCCGACCCGAGGAGCACTCGACCGCTCATGGCCGCACCCGCGTTCGTGGCCGCCGTGCACGCTGCTGGCGTGTGCGAGGTCGCCTGGTTGCGGACCGACGGGAGCCTCGACGTCGCCGCGGCGACACCGCTCGTCCTCGACGACCGGCCCGCGCTGGCCCTGCCCTATGCCTACGCCGAGTTGGGGCGAGACGTCGGTACCGCTGACCAGGTCGCCGTCGTCCTGTCCGACTCGCGGCTGTCCGGTTCGTCGTGGCGGCCGATCGCCATGCTCGGACGCCCCGAGCTGACCGAGGATCGCGACGGCGGCGTGTTCACCGAGCATCTGCTCGACCAGGAGTTGCGCAAATTCCCGCCCGCGCGTGTGCTCGCCGACTCCCCGATTCTGCGCCGCGAGCACTGGTGGTATCTGCCTCGGTTGATCGTGACCGTGGAACCCGAAGCCGTGGTCGACGTGGCGGAGCGCGCGGGCGGGGCTGCCGACGGCGTGCTGGCCGTCGCGGTGAGCGGCGTTGCCGCGCAGACGCGGCTGGCGGTGGCGTCGGTCGAGGTCGAGCGCCGTGATGACCGTGCCGTGCAGGTGCGACGGCGTGAGATGGCCGCGGACGCGGCGGGTTCGGCACTCGCCACGGGCACCTCGCGGGCCGTCGTTGTGTGTCACGACTTCTCGCCGGACATGGAACGCTGGACCTCGTGGACAGCGCACGGCGTGCTGGGTGGTGACCTCTCGCTGGCGGTGGATCACGAGGCGGGCGATGTGGAACTTCCGCGGCCGCTGAGTCTCATGGCGCGGATGCGGCGTCAGCGCGATCTGGCTCGGGCGTGCCGGCGAGGGATCTGACTGCTCGGATGAATGGTAGTCACGTCGCCCGACAGGCGGTGCGAAAGATCGTCGGCCGCGCCGACGTCCCCGTGTCCAGCACTTCCGTGGGTGATTTTTCCCGAATCCCTTACGTTCCGGCCGGAACGGACATAACCTCGATATGAGAGCGGCACCATTCTCGCCCCCCGGGGTGGTGCCGCTCGGCAATGTGGCGTCCGGCCGCCCGAGGCCAGTTCCTCGGGCGGCCGACCCACGCGACATAGGCTCGAACGATGCTCGATCGCAACGCCGCCGCGGCCACCCCGCTCGACCACGCTGTCGACGTCCTCGCGGGCCGGTCCATCACGACGTTGACCGGCGCGGGCATCTCCACTGACTCCGGTATCCCCGACTACCGTGGCCCGGATTCCCCGCCCCGGACCCCGATGACGTACCAGCAATTCGTCAGCGATCCGGCCCGGCGGCGGCACTATTGGGCCCGCAATCACGTCGGGTGGGCGCACGTCCATCGGACCCGCCCGAACGACGGACATCACGCCCTGCGACAGCTGGAAGACCACGGCGTGGTGGTCGGCATCATCACCCAGAATGTCGACACCCTGCACGAAGCCGCCGGCAGTCGCCGGGTGATCGACTTGCACGGCCGCTACGACCGCGTGATCTGTTTGAGCTGCTCCAGGGTCATACCGCGCGATCACCTGGCGGCTCGGCTCGAGGAGTTGAACCCCGGATTCGCTGACGAGGTTCCAGACGCCGAGATCGCGCCCGACGCCGACGCGGTGATCGAGGCAACGGCACACTTCCGGGTCGCAGACTGCGACTTCTGCGGCGGCGTCCTCAAGCCGGACATCGTCTATTTCGGCGAGAACGTCCCGAAAGATCGCGTCGAGGCCGCTTTCGCCATGGTCGACGCTGCCGATGCCCTGCTGGTGGCCGGCTCGTCACTGGCGGTCATGTCCGGTCTGCGGTTCGTGCGCCACGCGCACCGCAGCGGCCGGCCGATCGTCATCGTGAACCGGGGCGCCACCCGCGGTGACGACCTGGCCACGGTGAAAATCGACGCAGGCTGTTCGCGCACGCTCACCGAGCTCGCCGCGGCGCTGCCCGATCGGCTGCTCACTTCGTGACGTCAGCGACCGTGGCTTCGAGGACGTCGACCAACGCGTCCGCGTCCACCGTCGCGGCCACGCCGGGCGCGCCAGCGCCGATGGACACCAACCGGCCGCGGATGCGTTCGTCGGCGATCACCGGCCACGCCCGCGCGGCACCGAACGGCGTGATGGTGCCTCGCTCGTAGCCGGTCACGGCACGTGCTGTCGCCGCGTCGGGCATGGACAACCGGCTCGTGCCGAGCAGGCTGCGCAGCTTCGGCCACGCTATGGTGCGGTCGCCGGGGACGAGGACGAAGACGAAGTCGTCGTCAGCTCGGCGCACGACCATGGTCTTGATCACCGCCGCCGGATCGACTCCGCGGGCAGCCGCCGCCTCCTCGAGGCTGCTGACCGGTCCATGCCGGACGACTTCGTAGTCCAGACCGGAAGCCTGCAGTGCCTCCAGCGCGAGCTGTTCGGTCATGACCGAAGCCTACGGCGACGAGCCGGCTCAACCGGCGGCGGAGACCCGCCCGCCGTGATGCAGGATCTGCTCGATCAACTCCTCGGTGCCGGGGTCGAGATCGCCGCCGAGCTCGTCAGTGGTGCTGCGTAACCGGTCGATGCTCTGCAGCACCGTCTCACGGTCGCCGAGCATGACTTCGGCCTTGAGCCGGTCGCGCCACAGCAGCTCGACGCCGGGCTCGATGGACAACCCCAGCAGCGCGACGCGCAGCGCCTCACGGTGGTCACCGCCCGACGAGGACCGGACGGCCAGCTCGTGGCACGCGTCGACGATGGCCGCGATCATGTCCTGAGCGTGGTGATCCACCCACGCGTACGAGCGGCGGCCCCGTCCGCTGAAAGGCCGTCCCTTGACCAGCGCCACCGCGGCACGAAGATCGTCACTGGTCGCGTTCTGCGGACCCTGCGGCAGCAAGTCGCACCAGTCGTCCCAGTCGCTGCGCACGTCGGGTTGGAACGCGTAACGTCCTTCGGTCCGAGGGAGAAGTGGCGCGCCCCGGGCGTCGGTACCCAGCCACCGGCGCAGCTTGGAGATCGCCGTATTGCGCGTGGTCCGAGTGACGATGGATCCCGGCCAGATGGCATCGTCGATGGCCTGGCTGTCGCATCCGGGGTTGAGCGCGATGAACATCGCCAACTCGGTCAACTGCCCGAGCTTGTTGCGTTCACCGAGTTCGGCGGTGTGGATCACCTCCACCGGCCCCAGCATGATGAGCCGTGGCGCGGTCGGTTCGGCAGGTTCGACGGGTTCCGCGGGCTCGGCGGGCTCGGCGGGCGCCGATGGTCCGACCGGATGCACAGGCCAGGCCCGCATGTCAGGCTCCGGGACGGCTTGACCCACGACCTCGTCGGACGAGCGCACCAGATTGAGGACATGGCCGCAGGACGCGGCGTCGAGCAGCTGTGGGCGCAACGTCATGCCGAGGGGGTCGAGCACGGCCGTGGCCTCGCCACCGGAGCCGGTCATTCGTAGCCGCCACCTCGCTTCCCCACTGCCACCGCCGATGAGCGCGGCGATGGCCACTCTGGGCTCGTGCTCGAGCAACGCGACCAGCCGCGTGTGCCGCTCGTCGGTGAGCGGCTCGGCGAGCAAGAGGATCTCCGGGGTCCACGCGGCTTCGGCGGCTTGTGCGGCGCGGGCCGCGGCGAGATCACTCATCCCGGCCGAGGCAAGCAGTCCGCGGTCGTCCGCCGCCCGGACGGCGAGTTCGTCGAGCAGCCGATCGACGTCGGTGACTCGCCGGATGCGGCCGGTCTCGAGCACCTCGAGTTCGCTCCACGCCCGCTCGCCGACCAACGTGACGCGGATGTCGTCGGCCCACGGACTCGTTGCGAACTCAGCAGCGACGGCGGTCATCAGCGCCTGAGTGAGAGCTTCCGGGCCGGTGACGGCGAGCGAGCGCAGATGCTCGAGATCGACCAACAGGAGCCCGTCCTCGGTGTCGTGGCCGAGCGTGACCAGGCCCGGGAACGGTGCCGGATGTTCTCGCGCGGCAGCAGCCGGAAGAACCGCACCAGTGCCGACCGCCAG
>NZ_DAHVSH010000121.1:0-5076 GCF_027324685.1 Haloactinopolyspora sp. | reverse complement strand
GGTTGCCGAAGACGACGATTAGCGAGCCGTTGGCGTGGGCGGCGATGCTGCCGGGCAACGCGGGACCGCCGCGTAGTTCCACCGAGCGCGCCAGGGGTTCGAGGGAGCGGGGGTCGATCCGTTCCATTAACGAGATCGCCTCATCGCCAGCACTATGGCCGAGCAGGGACACCTCTCCTGGATCGCGGGTGACGACCATGGTCGAGGCGACGACCATCCGCGACGTGACCTCGAGGCGCACCGCGTTCACCGTGCAGCCCGGGTCCCAGACGAAGCGACGGCCGACCTCCCCTCAACGGGGGGCGCTCACCTGATGACGTGGCGGCCCCCCGTCCTCACACGACCATGGCGATGGCCAGTAGCCGGATGCCGGCGCTGCGGCTCGTGGCCCCGCTGTGTCCGGCGTGGTGCTCATGCCGGTGCTTCGAGGAGAAGCTGCGGCGAGCGCACGGGTGGCTGGTGGTCCTCGAGGTCGGCGACGAGGTCTTCGCGCAGAGCTTGGCGAGCTGGGTCCTCCCACAAGTTGACCTGCTGCAGAGGGTCCTCGTCGAGGTCGTAGAGCTCGCCCTCGGTGCCGTCGTGACATGTGCCCGGCCGGTAGACGGTGCAGAGGTGATGGTCACGCATCATCGTCCGCAGGTGGACGTCGATGCCGAAGATGGCGCTGTCCCATTCGGTGAGGACCCGTTCGAAGCCCCGGGCCTCGGCATCGGCGTCGGTGACGGGGAGCGGTCGTCCCTGCATCCACGGAGGGGCCTCGACCCCGGCGATGGCGCAGAACGTCGGGGCCAGGTCGACTAGGCCCACCGGCTTGGTGACCACCGACGGCCCGGCCAGGGCCGACGGCGTGGGCGCCGCTGGCGCCGCTGGCGACAACAGTGCCGACCTCGCCGGTCGCCACACGAGTGGTAGGCGCATGAGGGCATCGACATGGTACGGCCCCTTGAAGAGGAGGCCGAAGTCGCCGCCCAGCTCACCGTGATCGGTGGTAAAGATGATGTCGACGTCGTCGCTCCATCCCCGCCGGTCGATGGCGGCGAGCACCCGCCCAACCGCCTCGTCGATGAGCTCGCACTCGACGGCGTCGCGGGCCAGAACCTCGCGGAGCTGATCCGGGGTGAGCGAAGCGGGGACCCACCGTGCTGGCGCCTCGTAGTTGGTGACGAGTTCCCCTTCGTACCAGAGGCGCCAGTGCCGAGGCTTGTCTCCGATGATCCGCTCACGGTCGTCAGCCCGTTGCAGGTAGCCAGCCGGAAGTGGGACGTCATGCCAGTCCACACGGCCCACCTCCGACTGGGGCGGGTCCCACGGGTGGTGGGGGTCGGGGAAGCTCATCCAGCAGAACCAGTCGTCGTCGGCGGCGAGGGAGTCCAACCAGCGGATCGTCCGATCTGCCACCCAGTCGGTGTGGTACCAGCTCCGGTCGATCGGGTTCACCTTCACCTGGGGGGCGCCGGTGGTGCCGCCGCCCTCGTCATTGACCTGCAGGGAGCCGTCGAGCACCTGGTAGAAGCCCGCGATGGCCTCGGGGTGCTCGCGTGCCAACCACTGCGCGTAATGGACGGGACCGGCCGGCCCGTGGGTGGCCGACTCCAGGTGCTCGAAGCCCCGGTGCGTGCGGCCTGTTGGGATCCCGTCGCGGCTCATGGCATTCTCCTCGAAGCGGAGGAACGGGTCGAGGTACGGCTGAAAGTGCGCCTTGCCGATGAGCGCGGTCCGGTAACCGGCTTGGTGGAGCACGTCCGCGACCGACGGCGCATGGACGGGCAGTGGAACGCCGTTCATCCACACGCCGTGCGTCGAGGGGTGCTGCCCGGTGAGCATCGTTGACCGTGACGGCATGCACACGACGGACTGGGGGTGCGCACGCTCGTAGCGGATGCCGTCGGCGGCGAGGGCGTCGATGACCGGCGTGCGGGCGATGGTGCCACCGTTGCACCCCAACGTGTCGTAGCGCTGCTGATCGGTGGTGACGAATAGGATCTTGCGACCCATCGGTCCTCCTTTGGGGCTCTGATGACGCTCAGGCGCCCTGCAGCTACCGGCCATCAGGCGCCTGGGTGTGCGGGCTGCAGTGGGGTGCGGTCCCCTCGAGGAGGTCCCGCAGCCTGAAAAGTGCCTGGCCCATGGCGCCGCCGATCACGAGTGCCATCGTCGCCGGGTCGGCGTCGGTGCTGTAGACGACGAGCGATGTGCCGTCGTCGAGGCCGATAACGTCGATGGTCCCCAGGTGCTCCTTGAACAGCGGGGCGGTGATCCGGTACTGGAACCGGTGCTGGAGGGGGTCGATGGTGAGGAGCTGCTCGGGCATGGGGATCCCGCTCCCGGTGGTGATGACGCGGGTGTCGCCGGAGACATCGCAGGCGGTCACGCCGGGGAACCACTCGTGGATGCGGGCCGGATCACCGACGATCGCCCAGATGTCGGCCGCCGGTCTCGCGATGCGCAGCTCCCGCCGGACCGATGCCCGGGTGGACTTCACGGCACCTCTCCAGTCGCCTTGGTCTCGGCAGTCCCGGCCTCGTTGCCCTTGGCCTTTCCAGGTTCCCCGGCCTCGAACCTGGCGGCTACCGGCCCGGCCTCGCCCTCGGCGAGCAACGCCTCGATCGCCCCAACCATTGCAGCCTTCGCCCGATGAGGGGCCAGCACCTGGTCGAAGCGCAGGAGCTGGAAGGATTCGAAAAAGGTCACGATGTCGAGCGCTGCCAGCGTGAACAAGGACCGTAGAGGGTCCAAGGCGGCGAGCTCGGTGCCGAACATCTCGATCAATTGGGCGCGTAGGAAGGCGCGTCCTTGGGCCAGCTTGGTCGAGATGGTCGCCTGGAACGGCGCATGCAACGGTGAGACCGTCGCGGCCGGAGCGACCGCGTCGAAGAGCCGGAAGCGCTGTTCGCCCAGCGCTGCGACCCGGTCCGCGAGGGCGGCGTCCGTCCCAGCGTCGATGGCGAGAAGGGGGAGTGCCCGTTGCTGCTGGCGCCGCACGGCGTCCAGTAGTAAGTCGTCGACGTCGTCGAAGTAGTGTAAGAGCGATCGCGACGAAAGGCGGGAGCGCTCGGCGATCTCGATCGAGCTGTGCCGGGGGTTGCCATCCCGGTACGGGTCGAGTAACGCGTCGACCACCGACGTACGGTTCTTCTGGCGGCGGATGCGGCGCTCGTCCTCTTCCATCGGTTCGCCGTCGCCTACGTCCCCGAACGTGGCGCTCTGGTCCCGCAGCAGTCCGGAAGTGGGGAAGGGGCAGCCTGGCCTGGCAGAGGCGCTCATATCGTGAACGCCATGTTGGTGGCCAGCTGGCCGGCAAGAGCCTCATCGCCCCCGAGCTCGACCTGGTCGATTACCGATGCTGGGTCGAGGCGCCCGCCGATGAGCCGCATAAACAGGGGGAAGGGGAGCGTGATGGACACGGACGGTTCGCCGGGCAGGTTGTCGACAACCCGGGCCCGTCCCTCGACGACGACGTGCAGGTCCCGCTCGATCGGCCCTGTGAGCCGGATCCGGATGGTGCTCCCGTCTGGCATGCCTGCCCGCTTGACCACGATGTAGCCCAGGCTACTCACCACCTCGGCGAGCGACTGCTCTGCCACCGGTCCCGATTCGTTGCCGGGGATGCCGACTGCCCAGCGGATGTCCTCTTCGTGCATCCACGAATCGAAGACACGGACCTCCATGAAGCGCCCATAGGTGCCAGGTCCGACCGGCGTCCACGATGGCTCCTCATAGGCTTCGGGCGCCATGGCCTCGAGCTGGGCCAGGCGCGTGGCGGTGATCTCCTCGAACGCGTCGCGCAGCTCGCTGTGGGAGACCGCACGGAGTGCCACGATCCACGCCTCGTTCATGCGGGCGATGTCGTTGTGGACGTGGTCCCCGACGGAGTCGTCGGGCAGCGGCGGCGGGGGATTGCCGCCAGCCAACTGGAGCTCGTCGCCGACGATATGCGCCACGACGCCGTGGACGTCCCAGCCCGGCAGCGCAGGCGCAGCCCACTGGGCATCGTCCAGCTCGCCGAGCAGGGTGCCGATCGAACCCCATGCGGCACGCAAGAGCGCAACGATCCTCGAACGGGTCGCCCCCTCGTCATCGTCCCCCGCCCCCAGCGCGGTCGAGTCCTGGTCAGTCATGGTGTCCATCCTATGGTGAGCGTGTCCGAGTGCGAGGCGGGCCCCATTCTCGTCCGCGTCACGGTAGACGAGTCCGTTGGCCCGCCAGCATCCGACCCCCCGGTCGCACCACTCGCAGACGATGCCAGCCACCCGGATCCGCCCCCGGCCACCTCCGCTACCGCCCTGTGGAACAGGCCGACGACTGCCCGCCGGACCCGGTGAGCTCGCTGCCGACTTTCGAGAAGTCGATGACGGTTCCTCGGTTGATGTTGAGCGCCGCCTCGCAGAGCTCGAGGACCGCGGCGGCGATAGTCTCCGGGAGACGCTGAGCGATTGCTCGCCGCGCAGCTGGCTGGAACCGGACCTCGTAGCGCTGTGCCGCTTGGCTGGTCACCCGCCGGTGGAGCGCCGGCGGGTGAGGTCCTGGCGGACGCTGTCGAGGTCAGTGCCGGGCTTACCACGGCCCAGGGCTGCCAGGCTCTCGGAGCTGCGGCCGAGTGCCTCGCTGTCGCCGAGGATTTCCAGGGTCATCTCCATGCCCTCCAGGTCGCCCACCGACCTCAAGACAGCCTCGGCCTCCCCGTTGCGGGTCAAGGCGATCCCTTCGTGCTGTTGGTGTACCGTCTGGTCAGCTCGGACAGTCGGGCCTTGGCCTCGGAGAGCGGTACGGGCGTCGCGGCGATCGTCATGGTCAGAACTCTAGTCTGGACCGGTCCACGTGCTGGACTACCAACTCCACCACGACACTGCCCGCCCCCTCTTTCTCATGGCCGCCCACGGCCACATCGGTCCCCGGAATGTCGCGCTTCGGCCGAAGACGCTCCTGGCGACACCACCTGTTGGGCGACAGGTCATTTGATCACGACAACGACACAGAGCGCGAGGATGGAATCCATCGCATGGACGCCCACATCGTCGCCGACGAGGAAACTGTCAAGGCCGCAGACGACCCTCACATGCTGGACTTTCGGCCTTG
>NZ_DAHVSH010000119.1:0-17694 GCF_027324685.1 Haloactinopolyspora sp. | reverse complement strand
GCTTCGCGCAGGACGGTCCGGCTGACGTCGTACTCACGCTCGATGGCCTCGACGTCGAGCGTCTGGCCGGGGGCGAACTCCCCCTTGACGATCCGAATGCCGATGGCGTCGACCGCCATGCCGTGCATGCCACGCCGGGCGATGTCCGCCACCTCGGGCTCCCTCCCTGGCCGTTCGCCCGCACGTGGGGACCGTGCGCTCACAGCTGACTCCGAAAATCTTATTCTTTTACTATTTATCTTGCCAGAAGTCAGGTCACCGCCACGCCTCGACCACGGCCAACCCTGCTGCGCCGGCGTACTCGTTGTCGGGGCCGGCCTCCAGGCGCAGGAAGCGGAACTCGTCCGGCGGCAACGCCGCCACTTTCGTCGCCGTCGTGGTCGCCCAACTGCCCGCGGCCACGGCGGTGAAGTCCACGCCGTCGCGGCTGAGATACACGGTGTGCGCCGTGATGTTCCCGGCCGGATTGCCGTCGAAGCGAGGGGTGTAGAGCAGCGCCGCCGCCGTCTTTCGACGACCGAAGTCGAGGGTGATCGAGTGCGGGTCGGGGGCGGATCCCCGCTGCGACGACAGCCACATGGTGCTCGGGTTGGCGGTGAGGACGTTGTCCGGCTCGTGGCCCAACTGCCAGCTGGTGGCACTCGCCCGCACGTCGTCGCGACTGATCAGCACCGGCGTGGGCGCGGTGGCGGCGATCGCGAGGTCGTCGAACTGCGCGCGCGACCAGTCGCCGACGGCCAGACCCACCTGGCCACGGTTGTGCCGGTCGTCCGCGGCGAAGCCGGCCGGCTCGTCGTTCAGCAGGACCGTCACCTGGGCGCCCCGGAACGACAGGCCGAGCCGATGCCAACCGGCCGGATCGAACTCGGCCACGACACCGGACGCCAGCGACACCTCCGCGCGGTTCGGCCCACTCTCGATCAGCTCCCATCGGCCGTCGCGGTGCAACCGCAGGCGATAGCCGCCCTGTCCACCGGCACCGCGGAACACGCCGTCGACGCGCCCCAGCAGTTCGACGTACGGTGCCTCCCCCACCCTGGCCGCGACGGTCACGACATAGTCGCCCCACCAATTCGGATCACCGAGCAACGTCAACGGCACAGACGGCACGCCGTAGCGCCACTCGATCGGGGGCGTGGTGACCGTCTGCTCGACGCACTGACCCGGCCGCCCGTCTGGGCAGGGCGCTACCTCGAACGCGGCATTGAAGTCCGACAGCAGCGGCGGCGTCCGGCCAAGCGGCGTGGACTCGAAGTCCTCGACGTAGGGCAGGGGCATGCTTCGCGGCCCGGCGGCTGGCTCGGGCGAGGCCTTGCCCTGTCCAGACGTCGTCGTCACGGTGTACAACCGGCCCGGCTCGAGGGTCAGCTCGACGCCGTCGCCGACTCGTGCCGGTGAGGCAGCTTCCCGAAACCAGTCGTCGTACCGCGTCGATCGCAGGTCGGTCGCCCACACCTGCATCGACCGCGTCACGAACTCCCCCAGCTCCAGCCGGAGCTGCTGTGGCCGCTGCGCATCGACGGTTTCGACGACGACGCTGACGTCGCCGCCGCCTGGGGCGCACAGCGTGACGAAACTGCCGCCGTCGTGCAGATAGCCGCACCCGCCGTCCAGGTACCGCCAGCCGGGTGAAGCGAACTGGGTGGTGTGCGCAACCGCCCACAGCGAGCGACTCGGCTCGAAGTAGCCGGACCATGGCTCGTAGGCGCGCATGAGGCCGACCCCGCCGCCCTGCACACTGCTGTAGTACGACGCGACGAGCGCCCAGTTGACCGTGGCGGTCATCGCCCCGTCGATGTACGAGCGGTTGATGGCCTTGGCCAGCGGGCCGGCGCCGATGTCAGGGCGTTGAGCACCCTGCTCGCCGGACCACAGTGGCTTGCCCAGGCCCTTGGCGACCTCGGTACTCGGCCCGTGATCGTACGGTGCGCCGTTGTACTGCTGGCCGCACGGATAGTGCACGGCCACCACGTCGACCGCGTCGCAGAAGGCTGAGTCGGCGGCCATCGCGTCGGCGACCTTCCACCGCTCGGCGAGGTCGTCACCCCAGCCGTCGGCGGCGATGATGCCGGTGTCCGGGTGGCCGCGGGCGACCATGGCCTTGTTCAACGCGACGAACCACTGCGGGTCGAAGTCTTCGGATTCGTTCCACCCACCGAGGTAGTCGATGCTCAGACCCTGTCGACGAGCACAGTCCAGCCAAGCGACGTGATAGTCGACGTTGTCCTGCGACCAGAACCCACCGTCGAACCATCCGGGCGCGCCCCAGGCCAGCCCGGCCAGGACGATGGCGGGGTTGCGCTTGCGCGCTTCGTGCATCAGCCACCACTCGTAGCCACGGTCGGGGACGATCTCGTCCGGGCGGCGCATGTGGCTGGGCTCGGAGCCGGCGGTGGAGTTCGTGTCCCCGCCGATCTCGACCCGCAGGATCTGCAGTGCAGCGCCGTGTCCGGGCCGGAAAAGGTAGTCGAGCACCCGGCTACGCTGGGGTTCCGGATAGTCGATGAGCAACCGGGACGAAGCCCCGGCCGACAGCGCTCCCACACCGTCGAAGATCCGTCCGGGCGATCCGGTGTCCAGCGCGATGACCTGCGTCATATCTGGTCCTTGCCTCGGGGCCGACGCTCAGAGCGAGCCCGCATTTTATTATTTTTATATACTTAAATCAACCTTCGGCAGCATTGAAAAGTCATTAAGTATGGTTTAATCTGCACGCCAAGTGCGCCTTCCGGGCCGCGCTCGAGTTCCTGCCCGGACGCTGTCGATGGAGGCCATCATGCCCGTCCCCGCCCACCTGCCCGCGACGTTGACGGTCTGCCTGTGGGACTTCTCCTGGTACACGCGGACCGGCCCGGGCGAGCCGTTCGAAGACCTCGACGCAGCCTTCGCCGAGGCGGTGCAGCGTGGCTACAACACGGTGCGCATCTGCGCGATGCCGTACCTGTTGTTCGGATCCGGGCTGGACACCACGGCCTTGACGTTCGCACCGCTGGGGGGCGGATTCGGCTTGGGAACCCGCTGGTACGACGTTCGCCAGACCGCCGTGCTCGACGGCCGGGAGCACCTGATCGCGCTGTTCGAAGCTGCTCGGCGGCACGACTGCTACGTCATCGTCTCCAGTTGGGAGTACCAGCAGAGCCCGTGCTTCGTCACCGACCCGGGCTGGAACGACGCACTGTTGGCCGTCTCGCCCGCTGACCGGCCGGCGGCGTTGGCCGCGGCCCTCGCCGAGCTGGTCGCCTACGTGCAGCAGCGCGGTCTCGACGACCGCATCGCCTACGTGGAGCTGCACAACGAGGTCCAGTACAGCAAGCTCACCGAGGCAGTCGAGGACGGCGGCGATCCGGTCGGCGGCCTGCGCTCCCTGCTGGAGGCCGCCATCGAGGACTTCCGCAGCCGTCACCCGCACATGCCCGTCGCCGCCAACTATGCGGCGGTGCCTGTTGGTGGGATGCGCGGACTGGTCGGCAACGGTGACGTGGCCGCGTTCCATCTGTACGCCTACGGCGTGCTCGGGCAGCTGGTGGACGAGTTCGCGCTGCGCGACCCGTCGCGCCCGTTCCCGCAGGAACGTGCCTTCGCCGAACTGCTCCGACCGGACGCTCCGAAACTCGACGACTGGACCCTGCCGGCCGAGTCGGCGTGGCGCGGAGAAGCGACGATCATGCATCGCCGCGAGGTCTACGTCCACGACTGGTGCGACCCGTCGGCCTGGGACCGCTGGCTGTACGAGCGGTACTCCGACCACCGGCGCGCGATGCGGGCGAAGTTGGACCTGTGGCTCGATGCCGCCGCCGACTGGGCGGCCGAACGCACCTTGCCGCTGGTGCTCGGCGAGGGATGGGTCGGCTACACCCCGCTGAACGCAACCTTCGAAGAAGGACCGGTCGGGGCCCAGATCTGTACGCACATGGTCACCCGAGCTGCTGAGCTGTCCGCCTGGGGCACGGTCGTCTGCTCGAATGCGGCACCGCATCACCCGATGTGGGCCGACGTCGGTCTGCAGCGCCGCCTCAACGATCAGTTCACCCGGTGAGGCGGGGCCCATCGCCGGCCGGAGTTGGTCACCGGCCGGCGTAGTGCTCGAGCGTGTAGTCGCTCATCGGGTCCCAATTGGCGAAGACGTAGTCGTCGCGGGTGGCGGTGCTGCCCTCACGTTGCTGCGCTTCCTTGATCGCCTCGTCGAAGGCCCGTTCGGAGCGGTCCTTGACGTCTTGCAGCGCCTTGTCCACGTCGGACACCTCGCCGACGAGGATCGCCTGGATCACGTCGCCGAAGTTGGGCGAGACCGGCTTCTGGTTCCGGGCGACCTTGGCCACGTCCGGGTTGGCGATGACGGGCTCGGGCTTGGCGACCATGGTGTTCGCCAAGGTCAGGCACATGCGGGCCGGTTCACTCCACTTCTCGGCGCTGGCTTGCGCGGCTTCGTCGAGTACCGGTGGATTGCCGACGCCGGTGATCTCGCCCCAGTTGGTTTGCCCGGGTAGCGACGTGACGTAGCCGAGGATGTCGCCGGCCACGTCTTTGGCTTGGCTGCCGGCGAACATACAGAAGGCGTCGCCGCCGATCGTGGTGTAGCCGACCGGGACGGGGTCGGCCCCGGCCGGTGCCGGGTGCGCCCCGACACCGAACTCGAAATCGGGGTTCTCCTTCTCGAAGAACACCGTGATCCACGGCCCGCCGCTGACCATGGCCGCGTTCTCACGCGCCACCCGGGGCCAGCACTCCGGCGAGGTCAACGAACCGGATCCCGGGAAGATGCTGCCGTCGGACTGTACGGCCAGCAACAGGTCGATGGCCGCCTTGACCTCGTCGGTGGTGTAGTAGAACTCACCGGACGGCTGCAGGATGTCGTCCACCACGGGCGCGCCGGCGATCCGGGCGAAATAGGCGACCCACGACGCCAGCCGTCCCGGCGAACCGATCTCCAGAATCACGCCGTAGGCCTGGCCGTCGCCCTTCTCGGTGACTTTCCGCGCCGCCTCTCGGTAGGTGTCCCACGTCAGGGGTTCGGTCTGCGGATCGAATCCGACGTCGTTCAGCAGGCGCTTGCTGTAGTGCAACGACGCCTGATAGCGGCGGTCGCTGGAGATGCGGACCTGGTACAGCTTGCCGTCGAAGACCTGCACGCCTTCGACCAGCGACGTGCCCGGGACGTTCTGCTTCCAGTTCTCGAAGTCGGGAATGTGGTCGTCCAGCGGCGCGATCCACTCGGCGTCCACGGCCTGGCTCAACGGGATCGCCCAATCGGGCAACTGGATCAAGTCGTGCGCCGAGCCGTTCCGGAACCCCAGCGGCACGACTTCCTCGATACGCGCCCATGGCAACCCGTCGTACTGCGTCGACACGTGCGGATGCTTCTTCTCGTAAGCAGCGAAGAAGGACTTCCAGAACGGCACCTTCGTGTCGTTGCTGTCGACCAGGCGGAACTCGATGTCCTCCGTGGGGAACGAGCCCACCGGGTCAGGCAGATCGAACCGCAGATTCTCCCCGGCGTCGCTGCGCCCGGCGTCCTGGCTGCACCCCACGGTCGCGCCCACACCCAGAACGGCGGTGGAGGCGAGAAGGCTGCGCCTGGTGAGTGTGACCGGCTGACGGGAGGGCATCGAAGACATGGCGACTACCTACCTTCGCTTGCGGCAGCAGATCGAGGTTGCCGAATTAAAACATACTTAATGACTAGTCACAAGACCGTGTCGTGAGCGTCAGTCGCCAGGATCAGCGTCGGCCAGGACCGGGCGGCGTTGCCACGTTTCTGCTGGCCTCGGACGTAATAGCGGCGGCGTCGGGGCGCGGAGACCCGCTGCGGGACGTGGGCAACCGGCGCCCCACTACAGGCACGTGGACAACCGACGCCCCAGTGCAAGGCACGTGGACAACCGACGCCCCGCTACAGGCTGCGTCGGCAGCCGGGGTGACCGCCGGTCGTGAAGATCGTCGTGCACGAAACCGCCGCTATACCCCGCGCAATCTCCCACGACGATCTTCACGACCCCGAAAACAGCTCCTAACCACGCGACCGATCTTCACGACCCAACTACACGACCCCCGAAACAGCCCCCGGTCACACGACGATCTTCACGACCGCCGCGAAATCGGCAGCAATCACCACAACGATCCACACGACCGACACCGCGGAACCGACCTGTCACGATCAGCGGTGTGCGGCGTACCGGCCACTGGGGCTGCGTGGCTACGGCCGGGCGACCGGCCACGACTCGATCAGAAGGTCGTCGTGCTCGCGCCGCTGCCATTGCGCGTTGAGCCGGCTCAGCCGGTTGGGAGCCGCCAAGCCGCGAACGGAAGCGATCCGGCCGTCGTGAAGGTCCAGAACCACGACACTCACGATCCGGTCCGGGAAGGCTGCGATCATCGCTGGTGAGCCGTTGACCGTTCCGGCGTAGATGGACGGGGCGCCGCCGGCGAGTCTCCGCTTCAGCGGGGTCAGCTTGAATCCGGCTCGTGCGACAGCGGCGATGCGTTCGGCTCCCGAGTACCGCAACGGCGCCTCGGCCAGCCCGGCGCCGTCGATGATCGCGGTCGCGTCGTCGGTCAGCAACGACAGCAACCGGGCCGTGCGACCTGAAGCGGCGGCCTCGACGAACGCCTCCACGATCCGGCGGGCGGAAGCTTGATCGACGTCACGAAAACTGCGCTCGGCGCGCAAACGGTCCCGGGCTCGATGGGCATGCTGCTGACTCGCGGATTCGGTGATGCCGAGGATCGCTGCGATCTCGGCATGGCTGTGGGAGAAGGCCTCACGCAGGACATAGACCGCCCGCTCGACCGGGCGGAGGCGCTCCATCAGCGTCAGGACCGCCAGGGTCACCGATTCACGCTGCTCGACGGTGTCGGCGGGGCCGAGCATCGGGTCGCCGTCGAGTAGCGGATCGGGCAGCCACGCGCCGATCGTACGTTCGCGCCGGGCTTGCGCCGACCGGAGCCGGTCGAGCGACAGGTTGGTGACGACGGTGGTCAACCAGGCTGCTGGGGCAGCGATGCGGTCCAGGTCGGCCGCCTGCCAGCGCAGAAACGCATCCTGCACGACGTCCTCGGCGTCGGCGGCCGATCCGAGCAGCCGGTAGGCCAGGGCGCCCAGCCGGTCCCGGTTGACCTCGAAGAGCTCCACCGACTCAGGGTCCATGCGGGCCACGTTAGGCGGTGGCCGCCTCGGCGGAGCGCTGCGAACTCAGCCGGTGCCGGCGCGTCGGGCGTCCATACGTCGGGTGGGCGATTCTCCAGACGAGGCCGTTGAGAACTCCACTCTTGTAGCGCGTCACCGGCCGGCCCCGCCACGACATCGCCCGCTCGCCGCTGACCAGGTGCAGTACCGCGTCCTGGCGGCCGAGGCTGACGCAGTTGCCGCGGTAGACCAACGCCGGGCTCGAGAGTGCGTGGCCGGTCAGCTCACCGACGATGGCGGCCACCGCTCGCCGGGCTGTGTCTCCTGCCGAAGCAGCGCTCATCGGCAGCGGTTGGCCGTCCGCGCCGAACGCAGCGGCGCTGTCGCCGGCTGCGTAGACCTCCGGGTGCGACACCGAACGCATCATCGGATCGACTGTGATGCGCCCGTCGGCGTCGACATTGAGACCGCTGGCGGCGGCGATGGGGTGCACCGCGAACCCGGCGGCCCACACCGTCGCGTCGGAGCCGAGAGTCGTGCCGTCCGCGACGACCACGCCGGTGGCGCCGACCTGCTCGACGACGGCATGTTCATGGATCGTGATGCCGAGCCGGTCGAAAGCCCGCCGCAGGTGACGCCGGGCCTTCGGGTGCAGCCAGCCGCCCACCGAACCGGCAGTGGCGACACTGACCTGAAACCCCGGGCGGGACTCGGCGATTTCGGTAGCGGTCTCGATCGCGGTGAGGTTGCCGCCCACCACCAGCACCGTTCCGGCCGCACCAAGCTCATCCAGACGCCAGCGCAGCCGCAGCGCCGCCGGCCGCGCAGTGACGTGGAAGGCATGCTCGCCCACGCCCGGCACACCATGCTCGGCGACAGTGCTGCCCAGGGCGTACAGCAGAGTGTCGTACTCCAGCCGCTGCCCGCCGGGGTCGATGGTGACGCTGCGGTGCTCGACGTCGACGGCGGTGACGCGCGCCTGCCGCACTCGGATTCCGGTCCCGGCGAAAAGCTCCCCCCACGGGTGGCGGCGCAGTTCCTGACCGGCGGCGAGCTGGTGCAGCCGGGGTCGCTCGACGAAGTCCGGTTCGGCGGTGACGACGGTGATCTCCACATCGTCCGGGTGCAACCGCCGGGCCAGCTGCCCGGCGGCGTAGGCTCCGGCGTACCCGGCTCCGAGGACGATGATCCGGTGGCGCATGGTCGTGCTCCCGTCTGCTCGCGTGACCCTTGAACGAGACAGCGCCGGGATTCCTGACAGGGCGGTGCCGTGACGTGGAACACGACCGCGGCCCGTGCGGACCGCGGCCCCGGGTTCGCGACGGTCAGCCAGGTACGGCGATTCGGTCGCGGACGTAGGCACGGGCGCGATGGATCATCGCCTTGACCGTTCCCAACGGCACGTCGAGTTCAGCGGCGATCTCGTTGTAGGGCAAGGCGGCGAGATCACGCAGCACGAACGGCTGGACCAGCCGCGGATGATCACGCTCGAGATCTTCCAGGGCATCGAGCAGGTCGAGCCGCGACCCGGCGATCACACTGGTGGTTCGCGGGTCGTAGTTCTCCGGCAGCTGCTCCACCGCGCGTTCGTCGGCCCGGCGCCGCAGCGACCGGTAGGTGGTGCGCGCGCAGTTCGACGCGATCACCGACACCCATCCGCTGAACGTGCCGCGCTGGTCGTCGTAGCTGTCGAGATGACGAGAGACCGCGAGCAGCGCATCTTGCACCGCTTCCTCTGCGTCTTGCGGGCACCGCAGCAGCCGGCCGCATCGGGATGTCACCAGCGGCCGGATCTCGGCGAGGAGATCGTTTCGCGCCTGCGTAGAGCCATCCAGCGCGGCTTTCCGCAGCGTCGCGAGTCGTTCTTCGGACACGAGCATGTCGGACCTCTCGATCACACCAGTCGCCGGCCAGCGTAGACGTACAAGGCGTCGACGTAGGTCGATTCGAGCGGATCGAGCACCTCCGTGGAACCCGGTTTCGGCGAGAGCAAGCTCAGGAAGGCCAGCCGGTCGTCGGCTCGCGCGATGCCCACGACGCCCTGCGCTTCGCCCTCGGCGGCCGTGGTCTGCCAGAGCACGACCTCGATCGCGTCTTCTTCTCGCGGCGGGCTGATCGATTCCGCCTCGAGCTGCGGCTCGTCCTGGGGAGAATCCGCGCAGGCGTCGATCCGGTCGGACAGTCTCTGCATCGCTTCACGTGCCGCGCTTTCGTGTGGATAGCGCACGACGATCTCGGCCGCGGTGGTCACCCGGCCTTCGTAGGTCGCCGCGTACGCCTCGACCGGCTGGCCGTCGGTCGGCGACATCTGTGCACACGAGGTGATCTGACGCCGGGGCAGCCAGTCCCAGGTCTCGCCCAGCTGTGTCTCGTGCCAATTGTGCTCGTCGAGGTTCTCCGGTTGCAGCAGCGCCAACTCGGTGAACGGTGGCGCGGATGGGTCCGGGGCAGGGGTCGGCGTGACGAGCCGCTTGGGCGCCGGCGTCGAGGCCGTATCGTGCGAGGTCGGATCGGACGAAGGCATACCGGACGACGTCGAGTCGCCACTCGCCGTGGGCCGCAGCGGGATCGGCCCCACGGCCGAGAACAGCACCACCCCCGTGGCGGCACCGACGACCACGGCCAGGACGACGAACAGTCCCCTTTGCCATCGACGCACGTCCCCACCATGGCACACTGACGACCCGGAGATCGTCCGACATGGTCTGAGGAGCGAGAAGTTGGTCGCCGACGGCGCGATCGGGCGTTATCAGCTCGTGAATCGTGTGGGCACCGGCTCGTTCGCAACGGTGTGGCACGGCTACGACCCGGACCTCGACGTACCGGTGGCCATCAAGGTCCTGGCCGAGAACTGGGCGCACGACCTCGACGTCCGCCACCGGTTCCTCGACGAAGCGCGGCTGCTGCGTCGGGTCCGCGACCAGCACGTCGTCCGGGTCCACGACATCGGCACGTTGCCGGACGACCGCCCGTACTTCGTGATGGATTTCGCCGACCACGGCACCATCGCCGACTTGATCGCCACCGCCAGCCTGGACGTCGCCGAAGCACTCCGGCTGGGTGCCGAGGTCGCCCGCGCCGTTCAAGTCCTGCACGACCACGGTGTGGCCCACCGCGACATCAAACCCGGCAACCTGCTGTTGACCAGCCAGGTCGCCAGTACGCAGCGCAGCGTCGTGGTCGCTGATCTGGGCATGGCCAAGTCGCTGAGCGAAGCGTCCGGGTTCACCGTGACGGCCGGCACGCCGGCGTACATGGCACCCGAGCAGGCCCTGGGCTTGGGGTTCGACCATCGTGCAGACGTCTACGCGGTCGGCGCGGTCACCTACGCGATGCTGAGCGGGCGCCCGCCGTTCTCCGGTGGGTTGACCGAGATCGCCGAGCGCGCCCGGGCTGGGCCGCCGGAGCCGCTGGGTCTTGATCAGTCCGGTGCCCTCGACGCCGAACTCGCGCGAGCCTTGTCGGCCGATCCGGATCAGCGCCCGGCTTCGGCTCGGGAGCTCGCCGAGCGCCTCGACCGGTGGGCGCAGTCGTGGTCCGGCTCGACCCGGCCGGAGACACCGGAACCGACCGTCGTCATCTCCGCCGATCGGCCCGACGAGGCCACCGTGAGCGCGGCGCGGCCGGGGCCGTCCGCGCTCACGATGACACTGATCGCGCTGCTGGTGATGGTCACGGTCGCCATGCTCACCTGGCTGACCTTGTCTGCGCTGCCGATCGCTTCCTGAACCGGCCGTGCCGTCCCACGCTCACTGCTGGCAGTACGGCACACCGTCGATGGACGTCAACGCCGAGGCCGGAATCCAGCCGTCCTCCAGCGTCGCGACCCACTTCTCGTTGGCGCCAGGAGCAGTGGTGACGTGGCAGACCGCCTCCTGACCAGAACCGGCCGGGAACGCCCGACGGGGTTCGTCGCTGGTGGTCGGGCCTTGGTACGACTGCGCATCGTCGGCCAGCGTCACCGACTGCGTCACGTCCGACCCGCAGTACTCCGGCTCCTCGCCCACGATGTTGACGTAGCGCGCCGAGACCCACTTGGCCTCGCCCTCGGCCGCGACGAGGTACCACTCGGAGTCTCCCTCGACCGAGGTGCCCTTGGTCATGCAGTTCAGGGTCATCTGTTCCCCGTCGGGGAAACCGTAGGTGTCCTGGGCATGGACGCTGGGCGCGATGTGCGCGATCAGGCCACCCTCGGCGTCCACCACGCCCGTCGCCCAGCGTGGATCGTCCGCCGAGGCGCGTGGGTCGTCCGCCGAGGCGGACGAGGTGAAGGCGGCGAGCAGCCCGACCCCCGTCACAGCGGCTCCGCCGACGATCCGTGCGAACGTGCGATTCATGGTATTTCCCTCCCTGGGGCCCGCAGGCCCACGAGCGTGTCTCGATTCATCAGGGAGTAGTCCGCGCTTCACGGATCGGTTACACCGCCGGCCCGGATTTCTCCGGCACCCGCCGCCCCGCCCCGGTGGGTCTGCTACGCCGGCATGGCGCTGGTCGCGCTCGAGCCCGGCCGGCCCAGCGTGCGGCTGTCGAGCTCGGCTCGCTTCGACCCGACGCTCAGTTCGGCGCGCACGTCGCCCCACGCGGGCGGCAAGGCGTTGACGGCCCGCAATTGCCCGCTGTCGCGATCCGGTTCTATACCGAGCAACGCGGTCAACAGCGCCAGCGGGGCAGCTGCAGCCCAAGCCTGCGGACTGCACGACGTCGGATACGGAACCGGTGCGGCGAACTCGTCCCGGCTGAACCCACAGAACAGCTCCGGCAACCGGCCACCGAAGGCCGTCGCAGCCTCGATGAGGGCGGTGGCGACGGTCGCTGCGGCGTCGTAGTAGCCGTAGCGGGCGAAGCCGGCGACGATGAGCGCGTTGTCGTGCGGCCACACCGAACCGTTGTGATAACTGATCGGGTTGTACGCCCCCATCCCTGCCGCGCGGGTGCGGATCCCCCAGCCGGAGAACATGTCCGGCGACAGCAGATGGTGGACGACCTCCCCGGCGTACTCCGGGTCGGCGATCCCCGTCCACAAGGCATGGCCCTGGTTCGAGGCCAATGCGTCGACCGGTCGCTTGTCGCCGTCGAGCGCGAGCGCGTAGTAGCCGCGATCAGGTAGCCAGAAGCGCTGGTTGAACTGCTCACGCAGGTGCTGCGCCTTCTCGGTGTACCGGTCGCGGGTGGCGTGGTCGTCGACCAGCTCGGCCAGGTACGCACGCGCCAAGAAGGCCGCGTACGCATATCCCTGGACTTCGGCGAGAGCGATCGGGCCCTGGGCCGGCCGGCCGGCGGCGTCGCTGATGGCGTCGAACGAGTCCTTCCAGCCTTGGTTGATCAGGCCCCGGTCGGTCTTGCGCTGGTACTCGACGAAGCCGTCGCCGTCCATATCGCCGTGGTGCTCGATCCAGGCCACCGCGGCGTCGGCGGCCGGAAGCAACGCCGTGACGTCATCGGTCGCCAGCCCCCAGCGGGCGGCGTGGGCGAGCAACATCACGAACAGCGGGGTCGAGTCGACGCTGCCGAAATACACTGAGCTGCCACCGAGGGCCCGGGACTCGTCGATGCCGAGCCGGACCTCGTGCAGGATCTTGCCCGGTTCCTCCTCGCTGTGCAGGTCGACACCGCGGCCCTGCAGGCGCGCCAAGGTGTGCAGCGTGCCTCGCGCCAACGAGGGATCCCATGGCAGCGTCATCCAGCTGGTCAGCAGGGCATCCCGGCCGAACAGTGCCATGAACCACGGCGCGCCGGCCGCGACGACGTCGAGATGAGGATGCTGCGGGTCCTGGATGCGCAGCGCGCCGAGGTCGTCGAAGCTTCGCTCGATGGTGGCCTGCAGCGCGCTGTCGGCACACTCGATGGTCGCTCTGGCCGCTCGCCAGTCGCGCATCCGCCGGGACGGTTTCGCCGCTTCGACGGGCCGGTCCTGCGGGAACGAGGTCACGGCCTCCTCACCGCCGACCGACGGCAACACCTCCACGGAGGTCCGCCATTCGCCGTGCGCCGGCACGGTGATCCGCCAGCTCAACGCGTCCCGAGTCGCTGTCGCGTCGGGTGAGGTGACCCGGACGCCGCGTTGGTGACCAGCCCGCGTGACGCTGAGGATCAGGTCACGTCCGGTCGCGTGGTGGCGCACACCGTGGTGGCCACCCACGCGACCGTCCTTGACGTCGAACAGGTCGGCG
Source organism: Haloactinopolyspora sp. (assembly GCF_027324685.1). NCBI lineage: Bacteria > Bacillati > Actinomycetota > Actinomycetes > Jiangellales > Jiangellaceae > Haloactinopolyspora > Haloactinopolyspora sp. The sequence goes on along the minus strand of NZ_DAHVSH010000119.1, from coordinate 4,401 downwards.
AAGTCGCCGTCGACACTCAAGATCAGGGTCGCGCCGAGGGTCTCCGGCCCGTAATTGCGCACGATGATGTCTTCGCGGACGTCGTCGGCGATCATCCGGCGCCGCTCCACGACGACAGTCGGTTCGCTCCAGTCCGTGCGCGGCGCCGACCGGCACAGGAACGTCGCCGCGAACGGTTCGTCGCTGAGCACCCCCAGGGGCTCGAGCGGCTGGTCGTCGAGCGTCAACTCCCAGTGCGAGATGATCCGGGTGTCTTTCACGAACATCCCGTGCGGCCGGTCGAACATGATGTCGCCGGCTCGGTTGCTGCGGCAGAACGACGAGCCCTCCAGCACGGTGACCTCGTCGACCGCAGCGACGATGGACGGCTCGGCATTGCTCATGCAGTGACCTCTCCCTCACGGACAGTGCTATGGACCTTCGGCCGGCGCTGTGACAACCCCTGATGCGCGCGGCGCCCGCCGGCCACGTCGACTGGCGCCGGAAGCACCGCTGCGACGTCCTGACGCCGGCCCCGGCGCTCGATCAGGCTGCGGTAGATCCGCTCGTATCCCTCCGCCATCACCGGAAGGTCGAAGTTGGCCTCGACGTGGCGACGGCAGGCCGCCGGATCCAGCCGCTCGGCTGCGGCGAGCGCAGCCGGCAGGTCGTCGATCCGGTCGGCGATCACGCCGCTGACGCCGTCGGCGACCACCTCCGGCACGCTGCCGCGACGCGTCGCGACGACCGGGGTGCCGCACGCCATCGCTTCGATCATGACCATCCCGAACGGCTCGTCCCACTGGATCGGGAACAGCAGCGCCCGGGCACCGGCGAACAACTCGCGCTTGCGGGGGGCGTCGGCCTCGCCGACGTACTCCACATCGGGGCCGAGCCGCGGGGCGACCTCGCGCGCGAAGTACTCCTTCTCCTCCGGCTCATTCAGCTTGCCGGCCAGCACGATGCGTCGCCCGGCCGAGCGAGCCAGGTCGATGGCGAGGTGAGCGCCCTTGTCGTCACAGAAGCGTCCCAACCACAGCAGGTAGTCGTCCTTGCGGTCCCGGAACGGGAACGTGGCGACGTCGATGGCGTTGTGCACCGTGCCGGCCCAGTTGAGGTCCGGGTTCAACCCTCGCTGAGCGGCTGAGATCGCCACGACGTCGATGTCGCCGGCGAGGTGGGTGTAATACTCGCCCAGCTCACCGGTCACCGGACCATGCATCGTCACCACGGTCGGCACGCTTCGCCCGGCAGCCAGCAGCGGTCCGGCGAGGCTGTGGTCGTGGACCAGATCGACCTGCATCGTCCGGAGCACCTTGGCGGCGCCGGCGCCGTGGAAGACTTCCGGCAGAGCAGCCCCCAGCCGGTGCGAGGGCGGCTGATCGTAGATCGGGTAGAACTCTGCGGCCTCCGTCCGGTGCTGTCCGGCACCGATCAAGATGACGTGATGGCCACGGTCGGCGAGTTGGTTCACCAGGTCGGCGACCACGGCTTCGGTTCCGCCGTAAGCGGTCGGCGGCAACTCGAACCAGGGTGGTGCGATCATGGCGATCCGCAACGGCCGGGCGGATCCGTTGCGCGATGGCGGGGTCGGGACACCGATGGGCTGTAGCCGCGGCCTGCGGCTCCCGGCGCGCAGGCCGGCTGGTCCCGACGGTGTGGTGCTCAAGGTTCGACCAGGGTTGGACATGCTTGCCTCCCAACACGGCATCCAGCTCAGGCCGGATCCGGTCGTCATCCGGACCACGGCGATCATCGATACAGGTGGATCAGAAGGCTCAACGGCGCGGTTGCGATCACCGCCGCACGATCATGGGGCGGCTGTCGCCTCATACCCGCCGGAGCACCACCGTGGCCGACCTCTCGACGAACGTGGCCAGAACAACGACACCTCGAACCTCCTCAACCTAGAGCGAGCTGAGCCCCGAGACGCGCGAGAAAGCTGCGCTGCGAACTTCCCTACTTATTATTTAGCACTCTCTCGCCGAGAGTGCTAATAGATGTTCTCGCGATTCGGCCGAATCACACCGCGGACGAGGTGTCCACGGGCGTGTCCTCCCGCGCCGGCCGGTCCCCGGGGTGGCGCAAGGCGACCAGGAACGCCAAGGCCAACGCGACCGCCATGCCGATCAGCACCGCGCGCATCCCCAGGGCGAAGTCCGCAGCGACGGCGTCTTCGACCGCTCCGCGCATCGACCGTGGGACCGAACCGAGATCGGCGGTTCCGCTGCCGCCGGTGGCGGCCTCGCGCGCCAGCTCGTCCGCCGCGCTCCGGCGGACGCCCAGACCGACGAGAGACGACGCGAACCGGTCGGCGAACACGTGCGAGGCCAGCGTTCCCAGGACCGCGAACCCCAGCGCCGACCCGTAGTTGCGGACGGTCTGGTTGATGCCGGTCACCTCGCCGTACGAAGCGTTGCGCGAACGACTCACCGCGTCGGCGCTGGCCGGGCCCAGCAACAAGCCGATTCCGGCACCTGCGAGCAACAACGGGTGCGTTTGATCGGCCGGATCCAGCGTCGTGACTTGGGTCGCCCACCAGACGTACCCGGCTATCCCGACCAGGCAGCCGAGCAGGATCGTCTGCTTGGCTCCCCGGGCGTCGAAGATGTGCCCGCCGACCTGTGCCGCGATCAGGTAGCCGAGGAAGAACAGCAGGAGCATGTGGCTCGCCCCACCCGCGTCCAGCCCCAGCGAGACGTCGGCGTACACACTGAGGAAGTAGGCGATCGGGACGAAGGCGATCATCGCGAAGAAGAGCACCATCGAATCGACCCGGAACCCCCGGAGCCGGAAGATGTCCAGGCGGACCAACGGGGTGACTCGTCCCCGCTCGACCACGGCGAACAGCACGAGCAACGCCGCACCGGCGACCAAGCACGCCCACGTGGCGACGCTGTCCCAACCCCAATCGTCGGACTGCGAAAATCCCACGACGCTCAGCGCCATCCCGGCCGCGACCAACACCGCGCCGATCCAGTCGATCCCGCCGCTACGGCGCGCTCGGCTGATGGGGGCCAGCGCGATCGCCACCAGCGCTGCGACCGCCACGGGAAGATTGATCCAGAAGATCGTGCGCCACGACCATTCCAGCAGGTAATTGCCGAGAACCGGTCCCAGTGCCGTGAATGCGCCGGTCAGTCCGAAGAACATGGCCATCGAGCGGCCCCGCCGCTGCGCGGGCGTACTGCCGTAGACGATCGAGATCGCAGCGGGTAACAGCACCGCCGCGAACACACCCTGGGCCGTACGTGCCGTGATCAGCCACGTCTCCGCCCACGACGTGTCGGGCGTCGCACCGCACAACGCCGAGCTGATGGCGAAACCGGCAACGCCGACGGTCACCATGGTCCGATGCCCCCACGCGTCGGCGATCCGCCCGCCGAGAGCGAACGTCGCGGCCAGCGCCACCAGGTACGCATTGATCACCCATTCACCCTCGTTCCGGGTCAGGGCGAGGTCGCGCTGCAGATCCGGCGATGCGATGGCGACGATCGTCTGGTCGATGAACGACATGGAGACCGCCAGGATCATCGCCACCAGGATGAGCGGGGACGTCGTGGTCCGGCTGGCGTGGACTGCCATGGTTCACCCCTCCACTGCGGTCGTCACTGACAGCGCCGATTCCCGCCAGGATCCGGGCACGCAGCCCCCACGGCGTCACCCGTCACGGGTGAGGTGCGGTGACCGCGGCCGCCTCAGGCGCGCCCGGTGCGGTGCCATCCGCGCGGGGCGCTCACGCGGGTTGCCAGGTCGTCGAACGGCGGGCGATCTCGAACAGCTCGCGACGTTGTTCGCGGTTGAGCCGACCGCGGCGCCCCAACAGCCAGAACGGCAGGTCGGCACGGGTGAGGACGTCGATGCCGGCGGTACTTCCGTTACGGACGTTGCGGGCTCCCACGATGACGATGATGGCCTCGACGTCGACGGGGCGGCCCAGCGCCGAGGTGAGAACGTCGGCCGTGCGGCTGGCCTCGAAGGTGGACTTGGCCGCGTACTGCGTGGGTTGTCCGTTGACCAGCACCTTGGTACGGCCCGCGGTGACTTTCGCCCCACGGTGATGCTTGGTGTTGACCGTGACGACACCGCCGGGACCGATCAGGAGGTGGTCGATGTCTGCTCCGCGGCTGCCTACCGGGACCGAATGCAGCACTCGCCACCCGAACAGGCGCATAATCCACACCGTACGAGCGACTTTGCACTCTCCCTCGTAACCAGCGTCCCACGATGAACTCGGGGTTTCGATGCCGAACAGGCTCTTCAGCCGACTCCACCACGTCATGCGTTCTTTCGCGGCAGCTTTCACCGCGGCTCCGGGCTTGTTCTTCGCCAGGTCTTTCCCCGGACGGCGAAGCCGCCCGTTCCCCTGCGGGCGAGCTTGAACTGGCGGCGATCCGGGGACGATCTCCGGTGCAAGCCTGT
>NZ_DAHVSH010000098.1:0-6034 GCF_027324685.1 Haloactinopolyspora sp. | reverse complement strand
GTCGGCCACTTGGCTGCCGTTCGCCGTCGACGTGGACGCGTTGGCGTCGACGGCACCGGTGCTCGAACGTCGCCGGCCGATCGTCGTGCACGCGCCCACGAACGCGTGGCTCAAGGGCTCCGACGTCATCGACCCGGAACTGCAGCGCCTGCACGACGCCGGGCTCATCGAGTACCGGCGGGTGGACGGGCTGCCACACGCCGAGCTCGTCGCGATCATGCGCGAGTGCGACGTCGTGGTCGACCAGGCCCGGCTCGGTCTCTACGGGGTGACGGCGGCCGAAGCCATGGCAGCCGGCCGCGTCACCGTCGCGCACGTCGCGGCCCATGTGCGTGAACGCCTACCCGGCCGATTGCCGATCGTGGAGGCGACGCCCGACGATTTCGGCGCCGTCATCGAACGGATCGTGACCGAGCGCGCCGAAGCACAACAAGCCGCGGCGGCAGGGGCCGACTATGCCCGGCGATACCACGACGGCCGCGAATCGGCGCGCGCGTTGGCGTCCTTCCTCGCACCCGGGACATTATGATGCGTACCCATTCAGTGACACATCCAGTGACCGGACCTAGGACCCGTGCATGCCCCATCTGATCCACCTCGCGATCGGGTTCCCCCCGGCAGCCAAGAGCTCGACCTTCCGGTTACGTGAGACCGCCAACCTCTTCGCTGAGCTCGGCTGGGACGTCAGCGTCATCACGCTGCACGAGGAAGCGTGGATGCGCGAGAGCGGCATCGACCGCAGCTTGTCCGCCGGCGTGCACCCGAACGTCGACGTCATCGAGCTGCCCATCGGGCGTACCGACCTCGAGCCCAACATCCGCACGTACAGCAAGCTCCGGGCCCGCCACCCGAAGCGCTGGCAGGCCCAGGAACGCCGTCGCGAGCTCGCCATCTTTCCCGAGCCGGTGTTCGGATCGTGGCGGCCCGCCTTGGAGGAGGCCGTCACCTCGATTCATGCGCGTAAGCCGGCAGATCTGGTGATCGCCTCCTCGGCGCCCTACACGACCTTGGCCGCGGCATGGAAGCTGTGGGAGGACCACCGGGTGCCCTACGTCGTCGACTTCCGCGACGGCTGGTCGATCAACGTGCTCAACGGGCGCGAGGCGTTTCCGCTCGATTCGCCGGCGGGCCAGTGGGAGCACAAGGTCATCGGCCACGCCGAGGCGTTGTGGACGGTCAACCGGCCGATCCAGCAGTGGTACCAAGAACGCTACCCCGAGCGGGCCGACCGGGTCCGCGTCGTGCGCAACGGTTTCGACCCGATGCCGATGGCCACCCGTGGTGATCGAGACCCGGACCTGGGGTTGACCTTCGGCTACATCGGCACCGCCAGCTTCTCTGCCGCCCAGCTCAAGGCGCTGCTCGCAGGGTGGCGCGCGGCACGCGAGATCGAGCCGGTCCTCGCGCGCTCCACGCTGGAGTTCCGCGGCCACTTCGGCATCAGCATGGGCCGCGGCATGACCACGGTGGCCCGGATGATCCACGAGGCCGAGGACGACGGCGTGTTCTACGGCGGCCCGGTGCCCAAAGCCGAGGTGGGCGAGGTGTACTCCGGATGGGACGCCGGGGTGCTCCTGCTGGCCGGTGGGACTTACGTGACCTCGGGCAAGGTCTACGAATACCTGGCCAGCGGGCTGCCGATCATGTCGGCGCACGCGGCCGAGCACGCAGCAGTCGAAGTGCTCGAGGGCTATCCGCTGTGGGTGCCGCCCCCGCCGGAATGGAGTGCCGAGAACGCCGTCGTGTCGTTCGTCAAGACCGCCCGGATGGCGCTGACCACCACTGACGACGACCGAAGGAAAGCCCGTGAGCACGCCGAGCAGTACTCGCGCCGGGCTGTCATGGAGCCGGCCGTGCGCGAGATCGCCGCGCTGGTCGGTGGCCAGTCGCAGCCCCACGGCACCGCGAGCGAAGGAGGGGCACGGTGACCGAGGTCTTGTTCATCACGACCGAGCGACCGCCGCTGCACACTCTCGACGACGTCGCCGAGACACTGCGCACGCGGCATGGCGCGGTGTCACGGCTGGCGATCTTCTTCGACCCCGAGGACATCGCCGACTCGCTGCACCTGGAGGAGATCCACCGCGTTCAGGTTCATCTGTCCCAGCTCGGTGGCAAGCCGGTACGACGGTTCACGCCACGGTGGTTCTGGCTCCTCGTGCGCAACCCGCTGGCTCGGATGCGGCTGCGCCGCGCCGACAAGATCCTCCGGCCCTGGCTGATGGTGAAGAACGACCCATGGGTCCGGCGGCGCGCCGCTGACGCCGACGTGATCGTCGCCGTGGACGCCAACGCGGTCTACTGCGTGTGGGAGCTGGCCCAGATCAACACCACCGCCCACGCCGTGCGGGGACTCTACGAGTCCCTCGAAGTGCTGACAAAGGACGAATCACCTGGGTCTGGGCGGGCCGAGGTGGCTGGGTCCGCTGCGTCCGCCGAGTCGTCGGCTCCGATCGCCGAATGAGCGATCACGTGGCCACCGACGCCCAGCCGACGTTCGACGAAGCCGTCGCCGTACTCCGGGGGGTCGCCAGCCGCGGTCGACTGGCTCCGGTCACCGGCGCACAGGCCCGTGCGGCCTGGGAGCAGGTGAAAACACACGGCGAGGTTCCTGACGACGTGGGTGCGCAACTCGGCGCGATCATGCGGGCGATGCGCCATGGCCGCGCGCCCGAAGACGCCGAGGCCATGGCGGTCTCCGCGCTGTCGGCCGACCTGAGCGACGAAGCCCAAGCCCTGGTGTCGCTGGAACTGGCCACGGTACGCATGGCGATGGGTACTCGCCCGGCCGACCTGGACACGCTGGTCCGCGACGTGCTCGCCCACAGCGATGCGCACTTGCGCGCCGGCCGGGTCGCACGCGCGGGTGAAATGGTGGTTCTGGTCAACGAAGCGGTGTTCCATCGCGAGCTCAACGGCGAGGTCGAAGACTCGCCGCTGGTCTTCGACACCCAGCGGTTCCTCGCGCCGCTGCGCGAATCGCTGACCTATCAGGCGCTGAGTGCGCCGGTCGGATCGATGGCCGACCGGATTCCTGCTCCGCCGGCGCCGTCGAGCACCACACCGGGCGCACCGGCGGCCACCGCGCGACCAGCGCCGCCTCGGCCGAGCGGGCTGCGCGCCTTGCTGCCGCCGGACACCGCTCGCGGGCGCCTGGCGAGGCGGTTGCTGGGCCGGCCACAACCGAAGGGCCGCGTCGCCACACCGGCCTCGGCAACACCGGAGCCGTGGCCGACGGGATCCCCCCGCATCCTGGCCCTGTCGGCGGGCAACTTGCACTTCACCTCCGGCCTGTTGGCCGACCTCGAAGCTGGCGGTGCTGCCGTCCGGATCGTGGAGACCAGGCGATCGGGCTACCCGCGGCGCGGACATGCCGACATGGCCACCGACAGGTTGACCGAAGCGGCCGGGGGAACGCTGCCAGCCCTGCCGGCTGCAGCCTCGGCCGAGCTCGCCGCGGCTGACATCGTGTTCGTGGATTGGTTCGACGTGGCCGCGCAATGGGCAGCCCTGCACGTGCCCAGAAGCACCCGGCTGATCATCCGGGTGCACAGCCTCGAGGCGCTGTCCGCGCAGCCGCATCTGGCCGACTACTCCCGGATCTCGGACCTGATCTTCGTCGGCGGCCACATCCATGACTTGTTCATGCAGGCGGTTCCGGCCGCGCGCACGGTCCGGCGGGTGCACGTCGTGCCCAACGAGATGCGTCTGGAGCGCTTCGGGCTGCCCAAGACCGACGCCGCGGCCCGCACCATCGCGATGATCGGCTGGGGCCAGATGGTCAAGGACCCGCTGTGGGCGCTGGACCTGCTGGCTCGGCTCCGGGCCGACGACCCGGCGTGGCGGTTGCTGCTCATCGGCAGGGACTTCGCCGATTCGCAGATCACCAGCGGGTACCGGTATCGCGATGCCTTCCGGAAACGCTTGGTCGAGGATGACGTACGCGACGGTGTCGTCGATGTCGGGTACACCACCGACTTGCCCGAGGTGCTGCGCGAGGCCGGCTACATCCTCAGCTGCAGCCGTCGTGAAGGTGGTCCGGTCGGCGTCACCGAGGGGGCGGCATCTGGGGCCGTGCCGATCGTGCGGGACTGGCCGATGGCCGTCCCGTTCGGCGGAGCTCGGCGCGTCTTCCCGGCGGAGTGGGTCGTCGACGACCCGGCCCACGCAGCCGAACGCATCCGCTCGCTGGACGGCGCGGCTCGTGAGCAGGCCGGACAGCAGGCTCGGGAGTACGCCCTGCAGCACTTCGACTGGCCCGTCGTGGCCCCCCACTACCGCTCCATCTTTCTTGAATGATCATGTTCAGCAGGCAATTGGGTGCCGCGGCACCCGTGTACGCCTGATGGTGCGACACAAAGCCTCGTGGTGTCCGCCATCGCGCCGTCGAACGGCCCTGGGTAGGCCGTCCGTTCCGGTGCCGTGAGCGTCGTTCCTTCGGATGAGTATTGATTGTTCGGGTTGTCCGATCTCTCATCACACGAGACACTCAAGTCAGTTCGTGTCCCTTAAGTCGCTTGAGTAACACTCGTCTCACGGGGGTGAGGTCATGGCAGCGCGAGCGTTTCTGGCCCGGGGTTGCCTGGCAGTCGTCCTCGCAGGGAGCCTGCTCGCAACCGGCCTCTCATCGGCACCGCCGGCATCGTCACACCATGATCCACGGCTGACGCTCGCGAGTGAGTCCGACACGCCGCCCGCCGGTCCGTCGGCGAAAGCCACCACCGCGGACGACGGGCTGTCGACGGTCGACCTGACGACCCCCGGATTCGCCGCTCGATCCTCGGCAGAGCCGCCCATGCCCAGCCTCTACGCCGACCAGGACCTGCAACCGGCGGCCGTCACCGGTGAGATCACTGCCGACAGCTTCCGGCTCGTCGCCGTGACCTGGGACGGCGACGCCGACGCCGACTCCGGCGAAGCCGAGCTCGCCGCGTGGGTGCGTACCCGGACCGCAGGGGAGTGGACCCGCTGGTACGAGATTCCGCACGATCCCGAACACGGCCTCGAGGCCGACGGTGCCGAAGCCGACGGTGCCGAAGCCGACGTCCGGGCGGGCACCGACCCGTTGATCGTGGCCGCATCCGATGCCGTCCAGGTCCGCGTCGACACGGCCGACGGCACGGTGCCGAACGGGCTGCGGCTCGACCTCGTCGACCCCGGCGACGTGCCCGAAGCCCGCGCCGACGCGGCCGAATCCGTCGACACGGAGGAGCCCGCTGCGGCACGTCGACCCACGATCCGTACGCGGGCGCAATGGGGCGCAGACGAATCCCTGCGCGGCCCGGATCTGACCTACGCACGCGTCGACGGCGCGTTCGTGCACCATTCGGTGAGTGCGAACGCGTACGAGCCGGGCGAGGTCCCGGCCATGATCCGCGGGATCTACCGCTACCACGTCCGGTCCCGCGGGTGGAACGACATCGGCTACAACTTCCTGATCGACCGGTTCGGGCGAATCTGGGAAGGCCGCCACGGCGGGGTGGACCGGGCCGTGCAGGGCGCACACACCGCCGGCTACAACGACGACGCGTTCGGCGCGGCCGCGCTGGGCACCTACACCAGCAAGAGCGCCGAGCCACGGCTGGTGGAGGCGTTCCATAACCTGATCGCGTGGAAGTTCCGTGTGCATGGCGTCGATCCGCGGAAACCGGTCAACTACGACGGTGAGAAGTGGCCGGCCGTGGCGGGCCACCGGGACGCCGCGAGTACGGTCTGCCCGGGCGACGGCTTGTACCGGGCCCTGCCGACGATCCGCCGCAGCGTCCAGGCTTTGATGTACGGCAAACTGCCGACCCTGTCGGGGTTACCCAAGTCGCCCTCGGCTCAAGAGCTCATCGCGCGGCGTACGTCGGATCACTCGTTGTGGCGCTACAAGGGCACCGGCCATCCCCAACTGGTCGGCACCCACTGGAACTCCATGAACGCGCTCGCTTTCGGCGGCGCCGGCAACGGTGATCGTTGGCCGGATCTGCTCGCGCGCAAGCGCACGGACGGCAGCTTGTGGTTCTACGCCGGCCGCGCGGACGGACATCTC
>NZ_DAHVSH010000093.1:0-12705 GCF_027324685.1 Haloactinopolyspora sp. | reverse complement strand
GAGCGCGTTCACGTCGGCCGAAGCCGCGTACCTGCGCAGTGGCCCGGCCTTGGGGCGGCTGGCCACCGTCGATCCGACCGGGCAGCCCCGCATCGTGCCGGTCGGCTGGGCCTACAACGACCACCTCGACGTCATCGAGATCCGTGGCCGGGACTTCGCCGCCACCCGCAAGTACCGCGACGTGCAATCGAATCCCAAGGTCGCATTCATCGTCGACGAGGTGCTGCCGCCATGGCAGCCGCGTTCGGTCATCGTCCACGGCCGCGCCGAAGCCGTCGCGGGACCCGACGTGCACATCCGCATTCACCCGACCCGGGTGATCAGCTGGGGCCTCGAGCCGACCTGATCAGGCCCCCAGCGAAGCCACAGCCTCGGCGATTGGCACGTCGCCGCCGATGAGGTCCAACGTCATTCGGGCCGTCGCCGGCTCGTCCAGCAACGCCAGCAACACCGCAGCGACGTCGTCGCGGGAGATGTCACCCCGGCCTGTCTCCGCGGCGAGCGTGACGGTGCCGGTACCCGGCTCGTCGGTGAGGCGGCCGGGACGCAGGATCGTCCAGGCCAGATCGCGGGTGCGCAGGTCCGCCTCGCTGGCTGCCTTGGCCCGCAGGTAGGCGGCGAACACGTCGCCGGTGCCGGGCGGTGGCTCGCTGTTCGCGCCGAGTGAGGAGATCAGCAGGTACCGCTGGATGCCCGCGGCCTCGGCGGCGTCGGCGACCAGCGCGGCCGCCGCCCGGTCGACGGTGTCCTTGCGGGGGATCCCGCTGCCCGGGCCCGCTCCGGCCGCGAAGACGACGGCGTCGGCCCCGCGCAGTTCGGGGACGAGATCGTCCGCCGTGCCCTTCTCGAGGTCGGCGACCACGGCCGTGGCGCCAACCGCGGCGAGATCACCGGCTTGATCGGCGTTGCGGATCAAGCCGATCGCCTCGTCCCCGCGCAGCGTCAACAGACGCTCCAGTCGCATCGCGATCTGACCGTGTCCGCCAGCAATGACCACTCGCACGACCGCCACCGTAGCCGAAGCTGCGGTGCGTTTCGGGCCAGTGGGCCGCAGAATTTGCCGGGCGAGGCGATGGTTGGCGAAGCCGCCTGGGATGGGCGGTGGTGCGTGGCACGCTGAAGCGTTCCACATTTCCGGCATTTCGGGCGCGGTTGCTCACTTTCAGCGTGCCACGTGGTCACGTTGAGCGTGCCAAGTGGCCGCTGCTCACCCTGCTGGTCAGGCCAGCGGGCCGCAGAACTTGCCGGGCGAGGCGATGGTCATCGAGGCCGCCGCGCTACGTGCGGTGGTGATGGCATCGGTGACCAGGGCTGTCAGAGCTTCGAGCGAAGACGGCAACGCGGGATCGGGTTGTGCCGCGCCGGGGTCGTCGGTGAGCAGCTCTTCAGCGATGTGGACGGTGAAATCGCCGACGAGAACGCTGCTGACGGGTCGCAGAATCGTGCCGGGGAGAAAGACGACTTCGGCCTCGGCGGGGTTGTGGGCGAGGAAGGCGATGTCACGCCCGGTCCGGCCGGCGATCGCGACGACAGCGGATGCGGTGAAGTTCTCGGTGGCCACCCGGGGATCGCGAGAGGTCGCAGTGAACTCGTGAGTGACGAACGTGCTGGCCGGGGCGGCGGCGTCCGTAGAGAGTCCGCGATAGGTGACGCCAGCGGCGGCGGGCAGCTTCTCCAGCGCTGCGAGGAGTTCGTCGGGCGTAGGTCCGGTCACGTGTTCTCGTCCTCGTCGTCGCTGGTGTCTGCCGGCTCGTCGTAGCGGCTGGGCGGCTTCTCGTCGTCGGCGTAGTAGTGAATGGTGCCGTCCGGGTTCATCCGTCCGACGACCTCCCACCCGTCTTGGTGGCGAGCCTTCTCCGGCGCGATGCTCCCGGGCGGGTAGGTCTTGCCCTTCGACTCCTCGCGCGCCTTCTCCTCCGCCTTCTTCATGAATTCAACCTTCTCGTCGTCACTGAGCTGATTGAACTCGTCCCAGTCGAACGTCACGTCGCCTCCACGATTCGGAACCGCCAGCACATCCGGTCATCGTCCCACTCGGCCGACAACACGCGGAACCGCGTGCCGGGCAGGAAAAGGATCTCCGACTCGAGGCCGAAGTAAGAAAGCTGGCTCACGTCAACCCCGGTGCGCCCGGCAATCGTGACGAACGCGTTGCCGCCTTTGCGGAAACCTTCAGCGACGCCGTCATCGACGGAGGTGCTCGTGAATGCGGGGTCACTGACGACCTCGCCCTGCCTCCAGTTCCGCAGCACATGATCAGGCAGGTTGGTTCCGCGAAACGTCGTGCCAGGGACTTGCGGGAGTTTGGCGAGCCCCGACGCGGCGGCTGCGATGCGCTTCTCGATGGCCTCGCGGTCGGCTTCCGGGGTGCTGTCGGGGTCGCGGAGGTGTCCGTTCATCTTCTCCACGCCCTGCACGGTCGTGTAGTAGTGGATCGCGAGGACTTCGTCCACGGTGAGCCGCGGATAGCGCCGGACGACTTCCGCGGCCCACTCGTGGCTTCCCCTGGGGTGCGTGATGTCGCCCAGCGGCGGCAGCGGAGGTGGTTGCTCGTCTTGATCCGGGCGGGTGCCGGACGTGTCGGCGTCCGGGCGGAGCAGCTCCTCGAGCTCGTCGCTGTGGGTCTCGATGGCGTCGACGACCTCGTGCTTCAGGTCATCGAGCGTGCCGAGCATGTCACTCGTGACGTCGTTCAGCGCCGTTTCGAGGGAATTGGCGGTCCCGCGAGGTAGTGCGCTGGTACTGATCGTGATGATCTCGGCCATGGCGGCCCGAAGGGTCGCGTCGACGTCGTCGATCTCGCCCGGCGCCGACGTCGCCAGCGTGTGCAGGCCGTCGGCGCTGGACCGGATCGCGCGATCACGACCCCCCGTCGACGCCGTCATACCTGGGTAAGTCTCGGCAGCAGCTCGGTTGTGACACGCGATCGACCATGCAGACCAGCGAGCCGCCACCGTCGGCGTGGACGTTTCGGTGAGATACGCTCACGACCGCCGCCGCAGAACGAGGGGAAACGTTCGGTGAAAGCACTGGTCAAAGTCGAGGCGAAGCCCGGCGTGGAACTCGCCGAGGTGCCGATGCCGAAGGTCGGACCCAACGAGGCGCTCGTGCGGGTGCTGCGGACCGGCATCTGCGGCAGCGACCTGCACATCGTCAATTGGGACGCGTGGGCGCAGGACAACATCACGCCGCCGTTGATCGTCGGCCACGAGTTCGTCGGCGAAGTGGTCGAGGTCGCGCCCGGCACGCGTGCGGTCCAGGTGGGTGACATCGTCAGCGGCGAGGGGCACATCGTGTGCGAGCGGTGCCGGCACTGCCGCGCGGGCGCTCGGCACCTGTGTCCCAGCACCGAAGGCATCGGCATCCATCGCGACGGCGCGTTTGCGGAGTACATCGCGATGCCGACGGGCAACCTGTGGCGTCATCCCGACGACATCGACCTCGACGCCGCGGCCATCTTCGACCCCTTCGGCAACGCCGTACACACCGCGTTGAAGTTCCCGGTCCACGGCGAGGACGTCCTGGTGACCGGGGCCGGGCCGATCGGCATCATGGCGGGGCTGGTCGCAAAGAACGCCGGCGCCCGCAACGTCGTGCTCACCGACGTCAATCCGTATCGGCTCGAGTTGGCCCGGTCGCTGGACGCAGGCACCACCGTCGACGTCACCACCACCGCACTCGCCGACGTACGCGACCAACTCGGCATGGCCGAAGGCTTCGACGTCGGCATGGAGATGTCGGGTGATCCCAAGGCCTTGCATTCCATGATCGACGCCATGGCCAACGGTGGCCGGATCGCGATGCTCGGCCTGCCGTCCCAGCCGACGACGCTCGACTGGTCGAGCATCGTGCTGCGGATGCTCACGCTGACCGGCATCTACGGCCGCGAGATGTTCGAGACCTGGTATCAGGCGTCGGTCCTTGTGGCCGCGGGCGTGGACATCTCACGCGTGGTCACCCACCGGTTCTCGAGCGCCGAGCACGTCGCGGCGTTCGAGGCGGCCGCGGGCGGACACAGCGGCAAGGTCATCATCGAGTGGGCGAGTCGTTAGGGAGACACCCGTGTACACGACCATGCGCGCACACCTGCGCGAGAACCTGAGCGAGATCCGCGAAGCCGGGCTCTACAAGCCCGAACACGTCATCTCCACACCGCAAGGCGCCCGGGTCGAGCTCGAGGACGGGCGCAGCGTGCTGAACATGTGCGCCAACAACTACCTTGGCCTCGCCGACGACCCGGAGCTCATCGCAGCCGCGAAACGCGGCCTGGACGAGTGGGGCTTCGGCATGGCGTCGGTGCGGTTCATCTGCGGCACGCAGACGATTCACACCGAACTCGAGCGCAAGATCTCGACATTCCTCGGCACTGACGACACGATCCTGTACGGCTCGTGCTTCGACGCCAACGCGGGCCTGTTCGAGACGCTGCTCGGCCCGGACGACGCGATCATCTCCGACGCGCTCAACCACGCGAGCATCATCGACGGCGTCCGGTTGTCCAAAGCGCGCCGGCTGCGCTACGCCAACGCGGACATGGACGAGCTCGAGGCCCGGCTGGTCGAGGCCCGTGACGCGCGGTTCCGGCTGATCGCCACCGACGGCGTGTTCTCGATGGACGGCTACCTCGCGCCGCTGGACCGCATCTGCGATCTCGCCGACCGCTACGACGCGATGGTGATGGTCGACGACTCGCATGCGGTGGGATTCGTCGGGGAACACGGCCGCGGGACGCCCGAGCACTTCGGCGTGACCGACCGTGTCGACATCGTCACCGGCACGCTCGGCAAGGCGCTGGGTGGGGCCAGCGGCGGCTACACCTCCGGGCGGGCCGAGATCGTCGAGTACCTGCGCCAGCGGTCGCGTCCGTACCTGTTCTCCAACTCGGTGGCACCGTCGATCGTGAGCGCGGCGCTGGCCGTCCTCGATCGGCTGGGCGACGGTGCGCAACTGCGGCAGCGCCTGCGTGACAACACCGCGTTCTTCCGGTCCGAGCTGACCGCGGCCGGTTTCGACGTGCTGCCCGGCGAGCATCCGATCGTCCCGGTGATGGTCGGCGACGCCGCCGAGGCAGCCCGGCTGTCCGAGCGGCTGTTCGCCGAGGGCGTCTACGCCGTCAGCTTCTCGTACCCGGTGGTGCCGCACGGCGCGGCCCGGATTCGTACGCAGGTGTCGGGGGCGCACACCCGGGAGGATCTCCAAGAGGCGGTGGCGGCGTTCGTCCGGGCGCGCGACGCACTGAAGTGATCCCACGTCGGTGATCGTTGGCGCGCAATGGCGGCCATAGCGACCAGAACGCGCCAACGATCACCGAAGGTGCGCCAGCACCGCCGCCACCAGCTCCGCGCGCTGCGGCAGGGACGAGATCACGACCTGCTCGTGCAGGGCGTGCGCGCCCGCGCCCAACGGGCCGAGGCCGTCCACCGTCGGAACGCCGAGCGAGCCGGTCGTGTTGGTGTCCGCGGCGCCGGCCGCGGGGTGACCCGAGACGTCCTGGTCGAGCTGGGCACCGACAGCAGCGAACACGTCGACGAGGCGCTGGTCGGCCTCGTGCGGTGACCACGTGGGCCGCCGCGACAGAATCTCGGCCCTGACGTCGGCGCCGTCGCGCACCGGTCGCAGGGCACGCAGCCCACCGAGCACGGCGTCCTCGGATTCCGCGTCGAGGAACCGCAGCCCGATGTCGGCCCAGGCCTCGGCGGGGACGACGTTGGTCTTGCCGCCGCCCTGCACGGTGCCGACGTTGCACAGCACCTCTCCGGGCGCGGCAGCGACGATCGAGCGCACGGCCAGCAGCTGGTCCACCAGTTCGTCGACCGCCGACACGCCCGCCTGCGGGTCCAGCGCGGCGTGCGCCGCTCGCCCCCGCACGCTGATCCGGACCCGCGAGCTGCCCCGCCGGCCCACCTTGAGCGCGCCGTCGGGGTGCGGCGACTCGAAACCGAGCGCGGCCGTCGCCCCGGCGACGCACTCTGCGACGAGACCGGACGACGTCGGTGACCCGACCTCTTCGTCGGCGACCACGAGCACCCGGACGGGTGGGTGCGGCGCCGCTCGCGCCCGCAAGAGCGCCAGCGCGGTCTCGATGACGACGAGTCCGCTCTTCATGTCGTAGACGCCGGGGCCGTAGGCGACGCCGTCGTCGACGCGCCACGGCATCGCGGAGTCGAGGTGCCCGGCCGGCCACACGGTGTCGTGGTGGCCCAGGAGCAGGATCGGCGCGTGCGCGGCCGGATCGCCGGCACCGGGATGGTCGGCGACCAGATGGTCGCCGGTCGCTGCGCTCACCCGGCGCACCTGCGCCCCGAGCTCGTGATGCCGGTCGGCCAGAAGATCGGCGAACGCGTTCAGCCGGACCGGATCGCCCGTCGGCGTTTCGTGCCGGACATAGGTCTCGAGCCGTTCGAGCATGGCGGAGGCGTCCGGGGTGTGCTCGCGCATGTGGTCCAGCATACGTTTCATATCATCGTCCGTCTCTGTATTGATTGACAGCTGACCAAGGTGCTGCCAGCATGCTGGCAGCTCTTTACGTTTCGTATCGATGCCTCAGTTTCGCCATAGTGGCCCCGTCGGATCCGGGGGAGGAACGCGGATGACGCCGACCGACACCCCGGTGGTGACCAGCCTGATCGCTGCTGACGACATGCGCCGCGCCGCGGCGCTCTACCGCCGGGTTTTCGGGTACCAGGATCCCTCGCATTCGGTGAATCCGCGCCTGCTGATCTCCCTGGCGCACAACGGCGGATCGGTCGTGGGCGCACATGCCGGCGGCGAGCTGGTCGCCTTCGCCTACGGCTTCGCCGCCGTCGACGACGATCTGCTGTACCACTACTCGCAAGCCGCCGTCGTCGACTCGCGGTATCAAGGCCACGGGCTGGGCCGGGCGCTCAAACAGGCCCAGCGCGAGGTCGCCATCGCCCACCGGCAGCACCGGATGCGCTGGTCCTACGATCCTGCCCTGACCCGCAACGCTCATTTCAACCTCGACGTCCTCGGTGCGGTGGGGCGCTGGTTCCACGCCGATCTGTACGGCCCACCCGGCACCGACCGCATCGTCGTCGACTGGGATCTGGACGATGAGCAGCGCGACCGCCACGCCCCACCTGCGGCGAGCGCCCCGCCGGCCGCCAGGGCCGGGGGACCGGCCGGGTGGTTCAGGCGGTGCCCGGACGGCGCCGACGTCTGGGTGCCGGTGCCCGAGGACCTGACGGCGGCGGCGGAGCGGCTGGGCCGCACCACGCTAGACGTGCGCCATGAACTCGCCCGAGTGATCAGCGAGTTGATGGCCGACGGCTACGTCGCCGTGTCGTGTCAGCGACTCGGTGGCATGCTTGCGGCCTACCGATTCGTCCGGGAAACCTCGTGACCGGCGGCGATCACGCCGAGAACCGGCGGCTGGCGAGCCCGGGGCAACGCTTCGGTGCTCGGCTGCAACGGCCCTCGTCGGCAGTGGCGTTGCAGTCGCGGGTGATCGACCAGGAGACCCGCAATCTCGCGGAGGCGTTCGACCTGGTGACCGCCGACGGTTCGGTCATCAGCGCCGCCGCGACCATCGTGGCCGCCCGGCGCCGGTTCGTCGCTGGTACGGGCAAAGCCTTCGCCTATGCCTGCCTGCTCTCGGCCGACCTGTCCGCCGGCATGTCCAACGTGACCCTGGTGGACGGCACCGTGGTGCGCCCGCTGGACGTGCTGAGCGACGTGCGCGACACCGACGTGCTCGTGACGGTGTCGCTGCGCCGGTACCGGCGCGAGACGGTCCTGATCGCCGAGCAGTTCGCGCAGGCCGGCGGGACGGTCGTAGCGGTGACCGACGCGGCCGACGCCCCCGTGGCCGGCATCGCGGCCCAGGCCATCGTGGTGCCGACCGGCAGCGCGTCGTTCGCCGACTCGCCGACCGCGGTGGCCGCCGTCGTCCACCTGCTGGCCACGGTGACCACGGCCAGCGCGAAAGGAGCTCGGCGCCGCCTGGCCGAGCGCGACCGCCTCAGCCGCGAGCTCGATCTCTACTGGGAGGGCTGATTCTTGCTCGTCACCGACGCGTCGTTGCACGTCGTCCGGTTGCCCCTGGTCCACCGATTCCAGACCAGCTCACATGCCAAGGACTATCTCGAACACGTGCTGGTCCGCCTGGTCGACGAATCCGGCGCCGTCGGCTGGGGGGAGATCGCTTCGCCGTCACACCCCTACTACTCGTCGGAGACCGTGGACACCTGCCTGTTGATCGCCGAGCGGTACCTGTTGCCGGCGGTCATCGGCCAGCGGTGGGAGCACCCGGCGCAGGTGCCGGAGCTCTGGTCGAGGGTGCGCGGGCACCAGTTCGCCAAGGCCGGTGTGGACATGGCGGCGTGGGTGTTGTGGGCCGAGCACACGGGGGTCCCGCTGGCCAGCGCGCTGGGTGGTACCCGTGGCGAGGTCGTCGCCGGCGTGTCGCTGGGCATCGAGGCGAGCGTGGACGCGCTGCTCGACGAGGTCCGGCGCCAGGTCGAGGCCGGATACCCACGAGTGAAGCTGAAGATCGCGCCCGGGTGGGACGTGGAGCCGGTGCGTGCGGTCCGCGCCGAGTTCGGCGAGCTCTTGCTGCACGTGGACGCCAACGGCGCCTACGGCGAGGCCAGCGACGAGCTGCGCACGCTGCGCGCGCTCGACGAGTTCGGCCTGACGATGATCGAGCAGCCGTTCGCGCCCCGCAATCTGGTTGCGCACGCGGCGCTGCAGCGCGACATCGCGACACCGGTGTGCTTGGACGAGTCCATCGACACCGTCGACGACCTGCGTACCGCCATCGCGCTGGACGCCGGCCGGGTGGTCAACATCAAGGTGTCCAGGATGGGCGGGCTGGGCACCGCGGTCGCGGCCCACGATCTGGCCGCCGAGCACGGCCTCCCGGTGTGGTGCGGCGGCATGCACGAGTTCGGCATCGGGCGGGCCGCCAACGTCGCCTTGTCCAGCCTGCCCGGTTTCACGCTGCCGTCGGACGTGTCGGCCTCGGCGAAGTACTACGAACGTGACATCATCCGGCCACCGGTCGTTGCCGACGCCGGTGTCGTGACCGTGCCCACCGGCGCCGGTCTGGGCCACGACGTGGACGTCGAGTACTTGGCCAGCGCCACGATCAATCGCGTGACCGTCGGGAGCCAGTAGCCATGAGCACGCAACACACCCCCGAGCGGAGCCTGTCCGCCGTCGCCCCGAAGAAGCTCGTCGCTGTCGGCCTGCTGATCGCCTCGCTGATCACCGCGGTCGTGGTGAATCTCGCCACCGACGACCTGCAGCTGTGGGGTCTGCTGCCCATCGTCGTGTACGCCGTGCTGGTCCTGCTCGAGTTGGACGTCGTGCTGGCCACTGGCGCGGCGCTGATCGTCGGGCTGCTGCTCAACGGCGTCGGGCCGCTGGACTTCGGCACCATGATGGCCGAGTCGCTCGGCTCGTTCATCGCCGTCGTCGGCTTGATCATCATGCTCGGCGCCGGGCTGGGCCGCATCGCCGCCGACACCGGCGCGGCGCAGACGTTGGTGCGTGAACTGCTGCATCGCGTCGGCATCGACAGCCCGCTGCGGATCCAGGTCGGCATCATGCTCGCCTCGACGGTCCTGGTCGGCGCGCTGGGCACGCTCGCGGGCGCGAACGCGATCTTGGCGCCGATCGTCATCCCGGTCGCCGCGGCGGTCAGCCGGTCTCGGCCGTCGGTGGCGGCGATGCTGCACGCGGGCGGTGCGGCCGGGCTGATCATCGGCCCGTTCACCCCGCCGGTCGTCACGATCACCGGCGCCGCTGACATCAGCTATGTGCGCTACCTGCTCTCCGCCGGGTTGCCGATGGCCATCGTCACCTGGGGCGTGGGGTTCGCGATGGCCCGCTACATCCAGCGGCGCACCGCCGAGACCGAGCAGTACACCGCCGAACAGATCGCTGGCCTCGACAATCCGGCCGAGCCCACCGCCAGCGAACGGCGGGCGGCGTTCGCGTTCATCGGCACGCTGGTCGCGATGGCCGTGCTCGGCGTGATCCTCGAGGCGGGCTACGCCTACGCCATCGTCGTCATGCTGGTGACGGCCATCGTCACCGCCCTGGCTGGCGGGATGCGCCCGGCCGACGCGTTGAACTCCTTCTACGCGGGCGCGTCGTCGCTGCTGTGGCTGTTCTTCCTGTTCTGGCTGTTCAACCCGTTGCTGACGATGCTCGAGAACTCCGGCGCGTACGAGACCCTGCTCGACGCCCTGGAACCGGCCCTGGCCGACGCGGGTCCGTGGCCGTTCCTGATGCTGGCGCTGGTGGTCGGCTGGATCGGGGTCGCCGGGGCGGCTGTCGCGCAGGTGGTCCTGATCGACGAACTGTTGTGGCCGGTGGCCGCCAGCATCGGCGTCGCGCCCGGAGCGTGGAGCGCGGCGCTGCTCGGCGGCAGCCAGATCGACTGGTTCGGCCCGTTCCCGAACGCCGACATGATCGGCCAGATGGGCCTGGCCCGCTCGGCGAATCTGCGCATGATGCTGCTCAACGGGTGGGCGATCATGGGAGCCAACCTGGTGCTGTTCGCCGGGCTGTTCCTGATTCTGTGAGGCGGGTGGACGTGACGACGACATGGCCGCAGGACGTCGCCGACGGGCTGCGTGACGATCTGGCCCAGCTGGCCGACCGGAGCGCCGGTAGCTGGGCGTTCAGCGTGCGCGAGTCCGGCCGTTCGGTCGTCGCGGTGCACGGCGACGTGGTGATGTCGGCGGCGAGCACCATCAAGGTGGCCCTGATGGCGCTGGTACTCGCCGACGTCGCGGCCGGAAAACGATCCCTGGACGAGCCGTGCCAGGTTCCGGACGATCGCGCCGGCGGCACCGGAGTGTTGGACGTACTTCCGTCAGTGCGCTCGATCCGGCTCGTCGAAACGCTGGAGCTGATGATCGGCGTCAGCGACAACACGGCGTCCAACATGATCATCGACATGCTGGGCCTCGATGATGCGCACGACCGGATCATCGCGCTCGGAGCGCGCTCGACCCGGCTGCGACGCCGGCTGATGGACACCGCCGCAGCGCTGGCCGGCCGCGACAACGTCACCACGGCCGACGACCAGGCGCTCGTGCTCGACTTGCTCGCCGGTCCCGGCCTGCTGCCCGAACCGCAACGCCGGCTCGCGCTCGACATCCTGGGCCGCCAGCAGTTCAACGACCGGTTGCCCGCGGCACTGGGAAGCGACGTGACGTGCCGGCACAAGACCGGGGAGCGGCCGGGGGTGCGCCATGATGTCGGCATCCTCGAGTTCGACGGCCGGCAGGTGATTCTGGCTGCGCTCGGCTCGCAGCTCAGCGATCCCACGTCGCAGGGCTCGGGCACCGGGCCGGCGGGGCAGATCATCGCGACCGCGGCGCGCCTCGTCGTCACGGCGGCGCGCGAGATTCCGCCAGGTGAGGGAGGAACATGAGCGAGCACGAGCTGGTCATTCGTGGCGGTGTCGTCGTGGACGGAACCGGCGGCGGGTCCATGCCGGCTGACGTCGCCGTCGACGGCGGGCGCATCACCACGATCGTGCCGCATCGCCGGGGCGTGGACCGCCCGGCCGGACACCGGGTGATCGACGCCGCCGGTCAGGTCATCGCACCCGGCTTCATCGATCTGCACTCGCATGCCGACTTCACCCTGCAGGGCTGGCCTGCGGCCACGACACAGATCCACCAGGGCGTCACGACGCTGTTGACCGGCAACTGCGGCTGGTCGCCGTTCCCGGTGGGCCGGCTCGACGAGCTGATCGCCGCGACGGCGTTCCTCGACCCCGAGCTGGCGTGGGCGTGGACCGACGCCGACGGGTTCGCCGCGGTGGTCGACGAAGTCCGCCCGGCGATCAACATCGCGCTGCAAGCCGGGCATTCGTCGCTGCGGCTGGCTGCGATGGGCGGCGACGAGCGCGCGGCCGGCGAGCCGGAGCTCGCCCGGATGACGGACCTGATCGACGAATCCGCGCGGGCCGGCGTGCACGGGTTCTCCACCGGCCTGATCTACGCACCGGGCACGTATGCCGATGCCGACGAGGTCCGTCGTCTGGTGGCCGCCGCGGCGGCACGCGGGCTGCTGTACTCCACGCACATCCGCAACGAGTCCGACCGGCTGGCCGAGGCTGTACGCGAGGCCATCGACGCCGCAGAGTCCGGCGGCGCCCGGCTGCAGATCTCACACCTCAAAGCGATGGGGCCGGCCCACCACGGTGACGTCTCGCACGCTCTCGAACTGATTGACGCCGCCGCCGCGCGAGGCCTGGACGTGGCCGCCGACGTGTACCCGTACACCGCGTCGAGCACGACGCTGACCGCCCGGCTGCCCACCTGGGCCATGGACGGCGGGGCGGCCGGCCTGCTGCGCCGCCTGGCCGACGCCGGCCAGCGCGACAAGCTGCTGCAGGAGCTGCGCGACAGCGCGGGCCCGGACGGTGCCGACGTCGTCCTGGCCGAGCTCGGGCCGGGCCGTTACGCCGACGCCGTGGGCACCAGCATCGCCGACGTCGCGCGCGCCGACGGCGTGGATGCCGCGGAAGCGGTGCTGCGCGTGCTCGAGTCGCACGACGCGTCGGTGGCCGTGGTCAACCACGGGATGAGCGAGGACGACGTCGTCACCGTCCTGCGCCACCCTCGTGTCGCGGTCGCCAGCGACGGCTGGGTGCTGCGCCCACACGGCACCGGGCGCCCGCACCCGCGCAGTTTCGGCACGTTCCCGCGCGTGCTCGGC
>NZ_DAHVSH010000070.1:0-8062 GCF_027324685.1 Haloactinopolyspora sp. | reverse complement strand
CGTCGGCGAAGGCCAGGTGCGACCACAGGCCCACCACCTCGAGCACCCCTTCGGCTTGCGCCTTCAGCGCTTCGTCGACGAGGCCGGCCCACGCCTGGCGAGGTGCACCAGAGCGCCCGAGGCCGGAGTCGACCTTCAGATGGACGCGAGCCACCCGCCCCGTCTCACGCGCGGCCGCCGCGATCTCGCCCACCGCCCATGGCGCAGACGCCGACACGTCCACGTCGGCAGCCACCGCGTCGCTCCAGCGTTCTCCCGGTGCGCACAACCACGCCAACACCCGCGCGGTCACGCCCGCGGCGCGCAGCGCCAACGCCTCGGTCAGCACCGCCGTACCCAGCCAGCTCGCCCCGGCTTCCAGCGCGGCGCGGGCCACGGGGACCAACCCGTGCCCGTAGGCGTCCGCCTTGACGACAGCCATGACGTCGGCCCCGCCGGCACGCACCGCCAGCTCGGCGACGTTGGCCCGGATTGCGTCGAGGTCGACGCGCACCTCGGCGTGCGGCACCGATGGCCGGGCGAAGTCGTGGGTCACCACGGCACCGATTCTGTCAGGCCGTCCGGCGCAGCGACCACAGCGCCGCGGGCACGTGCTCGAGGACGTCGCCCGCGGACGGGTACCCGGTATCGGCGGCGGCCAGCCGGCCTGCCTCCCCGTGGACGTATGCGGCCACACTGCCGGCGTCGAGAGGCGTGAGTCCGGCTGCGAGCAGGGAGCCCGCAAGGCCGGCCAGGACGTCGCCGGTGCCGGCCGTGGCCAGCGCGGACGTACCGGTCGGATTGATCCGCATCCGGCCGTCCGGGGCGACGACGAGGGTCGTGCTCCCTTTGAGGAGCACCGTCGCGTTCCAGCGCTCGGCCGCCTGGCGGGCATGCCGGAGCCGGTGCGCCTCCACCTCGGCCCGATCGACATCGAGCATCCTGGCCAGTTCTCCGGCGTGCGGGGTCAGCAGCGCCGGACGGACGAACCGGGCCGGTACGGCCGCGAGCGCGTCGGCGTCCACCAGGACCGGGACCCCCTCGGCCGATACTTCAGCCGGCCGGCGCGAACCGAGGCCCGAGCCCACCGTCCAGGCCTGGACCCGGCCGGTGGACTCGACGTCGGGGCTGACGATCACTTCAGGCCAACGCATCCGGATGCCCGCGGCCACGGCGTCGGGCCCGCAATAGCGCACCATGCCCGCGCCGCCGTGCACCGCACCGCCCACGGCCAGCATCGCCGCCCCGGTGTACTGCTGCGAACCGGCCAGCACACCCACCACACCCCGCGCGTACTTGTCCGATTCACGGCCCGGCCGGGGCAGCAGCGCCGCGACGTCGGCGGGTTCGAGAACCTCGACATCAGGGTCCGGCAGGTACGGCCCGAGGCCGATGTCGACCGCGTGCACAGATCCAGCGGCGGCCGCAGCCGGATCGAGGACCAGCGCGACCTTGCCTGTCCCGAACGTCACCGTCACATCGGCGACCACATGTCGTCCTGGCGTCTCACCGGTGTCGGGCACCACCCCACTGGGCAGGTCGACGGCCACCACGAGTCCGGCATGGTCATGCGCGACGGCGGCCAGGTCGGCGGCCTCGTCGTCGAGTCCGCCCCGGCCACCGATGCCGAGGATGCCGTCGAGCACGACGTCGGCCCTGCGCACGGCCGACTCCGCCGCCGTGGACGCCGCACCGGCGACCACTCGGCCACCGGCTGCGCGCAGCGCTGCCAGCCCTTCGGCATGGGCGTGCTCGGGCCGCAGCAGCACCGCGTCGACCCGCGCACCACGACGCGCCAGGCGAGCACCGGCCCACAACGCGTCGCCGCCGTTGTTGCCGCCGCCGGCCAGCACGGTGACCCGAGCCCCGTAGGGGCCGTCGAGCAGGCGCGCCACCGTCGTGGTGAGCCCGGCCACCGCCCGCTGCATCAAGGCCCCATCGGGCAGGCGAGCCATCAGATCGTTCTCGGCCGTGCGAATGTCGGCCACCGAGTGCACGCCGATCACGTCGTTCCCCCTTCGAGCACCACGAGCGCGGAAGCCACGCCCGCGTCGTGAGACAGCGACAGGTGCACCGAGCTGACGCCGAGCGCGTCACAACAGGCCTGGACGGTACCGCTCAGGCGAAACCACGGCCGGCCGTTCTCGTCGCTGACCACCTCGGCGTCGTGCCAGCGTAGGTCACGCGGGGCACCCAGCGCCTTGGCCAACGCCTCCTTGGCCGCGAACCGCGCAGCCTGGGAGGCGACGGACCGCTCGCGTTCGGCCGCGGTGAACACCCGCAGCGCCAGCGTGGGCGTGCGCTCCAACGTCACGGCGAAGCGCCTGACATCGACGACGTCGATCCCCACGCCCACGATCATTCATCCCACCCTAGCGGGGCCTGCTCACCAGGTTCGCCATGCCGCAGATGCAGTTTGCGTCTTACACTCGCGCGTATGGGTGAAGTGGCACTCGTGGGGGCGCTGAGCGGCGAGAGCGTCATGCTGCGCCCGGTCGTCGCCGACGACGTGCCCGTGCTCGTGCACATCATGAGCACCCCGGAGGTCCGGCAGTGGTGGGACGCCGCCGACCTCGTCGACGACTGGCCCCTGGCCGACAGCTCGGCTACCCGGCTGACGATCGTCACCGGCCGGCGCATCGCCGGCATGATCCAGTACTGGGAGAACGAAGACCCCCGCGACCGGCACGCCGGTATCGAGATCTTCATCGACCCTGACCTGCACGGGCGTGGGCTGGGGCGCGACGCCATCCGTACCTTGGCGCGGTACCTGTTCGACCAGCTCGGCCACCATCGCCTCGTGATCGATCCCGCCGCCACCAACGAGACCGCCATCCGCTGCTGCGCCGCCGTCGGGTTCCGCCCGGTCGGCATGATGCACGGGCGTGAACGTCACACCAGCAGCGTGCGCGATGGCATGGTCATGGACCTGTTGTCGACGGAGCTGCGCTGAGGCATGGTCGTCGCCCTGCTCGCCGTCGTGCACGTCGGCTTGGCGGCGGTGTGGCTGGGCTCCATGCTGTACAGCCTGATGATCGTGCAACCCAGGGCAGCGCGGGTTCTCGGCGGGGACGACGACCGGCTCGAGGAGTTCCTCACCGTCTTGGGGTCGGGGGCAGCGGTCCAGGGTAGGCACGGGCGACGGCGAGGAACGAGCCGCGGGCGAGGACCGCTGCCCCTCGCCTGCCGGGCCCGACTACTCGACGGTGACGCTCTTGGCCAGGTTGCGAGGCTGGTCGACGTCGAAC
This sequence comes from Haloactinopolyspora sp., assembly GCF_027324685.1. Lineage (NCBI taxonomy): Bacteria > Bacillati > Actinomycetota > Actinomycetes > Jiangellales > Jiangellaceae > Haloactinopolyspora > Haloactinopolyspora sp. Next base: position 4,835 of record NZ_DAHVSH010000070.1, on the reverse strand, counting down.
CCGCGCGCACTGGCCATCTCGCAGGCGAACACCTGCAGCGGCACCGTCGACACGACCGGCTGCAACAACACCGGGCATTCCGGTACCCGAACCACGTGGTCGGCGTACGGGACGACGTCTTCGTCCCCCTGCTCGGCGATGACGATCGTGCGCGCGCCGCGGGCCCGGATCTCCTGGATGTTGCTGACGATCTTGTCGTGCAGCACCGAGCGTCCCTTGGGCGACGGCACCACGATGATGACCGGGACGCCGTCCTCGATCAGCGCGATCGGACCGTGCTTGAGCTCGCCCGCCGCGAAACCCTCGGCGTGCATGTAGGCGAGCTCCTTGAGCTTGAGCGCACCTTCGAGCGCCACCGGGAAGCCGACGTGGCGGCCGAGGAACAGCACGGACGTCGACGACGCCAGGTTGCGCGCCAGCTCGCGGACCGGCTCCATGGTCTCGAGGACCTGGTCGACCTTCGACGGCAGGTCCGACAGGTCACGGACGACGGCGCGGATCTCGTCGCCCCACTTCGTCCCGCGCACCTGGCCGAGGTACAGCCCGACGAGGAAGCAGGCGATCAGCTGGGTGAGAAACGCCTTGGTCGAGGCCACGGCGACCTCGGGTCCGGCGTGCGTGTACAGCACGGCGTCGGACTCCCGCGGGATCGTCGCACCGTTGGTGTTACAGATGGCCAGCACCTTCGCGCCTTGTTCACGCGCGTAGCGCAAGGCCATCAGGGTGTCCATCGTCTCCCCGGACTGGCTGACAGCCACGACGAGCGTCTCCCGGCCCACCACCGGGTCGCGGTACCGGAACTCGCTGGCCAGCTCCACCTCGCACGGGATGCGAGTCCAGTGCTCGATGGCGTACTTGGCCACCAGACCGGCGTGATAGGCCGTGCCGCAGGCGATGACGACGACTTTGTCGACCTCGCGCAGTTCCTCGTCCGACAGCCGCATCTCGTCCAGTGACAGCAGACCCTCGGGCCCGATGCGACCGAGCAGGGTGTTGGCGACCGCCTTCGGTTGCTCGGCGATCTCTTTGAGCATGAAGTAGTCGTAGCCGTCCTTCTCCGCGGCCGAGGCGTCCCAGTCGACGTGGAAGCGGCGCTCTTCGACGGTGGCGCCGTGGAAGTCGGTGAGCTTGACGTCGCCGGCGGTGATCTCCACGATCTGGCTCTCACCGACCTCGAGTGCTTCGCGGGTGTGGGCGATGAAAGCCGACACGTCGGAGGCCAGGAAGTTCTCGCCGTCGCCGAGCCCCACCACCAGCGGTGAGTTGCGCCGCGCCGCGACGACACGGTCGGGGATGTCCGCGTGCACGGCCAGCAGCGTGAACGCGCCGTCGAGGCGCAGGCACACCCGGCGCATCGCCTCGGCCAACTCCGAGCCGGCGGCGACCTCGGCAGCCAGGAGGTGCGCCACGACCTCGGTGTCGGTCTCGGAGACGAATCGCACGCCGGACTGTTCGAGCTCGGCCCGCAGCCGCGCGAAGTTCTCGATGATGCCATTGTGGATCACCGCGACCCGGCCGGACTCGTCCAGGTGCGGATGCGCGTTGTGGTCCGTGGGAGCGCCGTGCGTGGCCCAGCGGGTGTGCCCGAGGCCCGTGCCGGCCGACGGCAGGGGCTGCAGTTCGAGCGATTTCTCGAGGTTGGCCAGCTTCCCGGCGCGTTTGGCCGAAGCCAGGGCACCGTCGGCTACGACCGCCACTCCGGCGGAGTCGTAACCGCGATACTCGAGGCGGCGCAGCCCTTCGACGACGACGTCGAGTGCCTGCTGATGTCCTGCGTATCCCACGATGCCACACACGGCGGTCAGCATATCCCCGCATGGGCCGGCCCACGGCCGTCCCGGGGCGCGCGTTTTTTCAGGCCGCGGGTTTTCGAGGCGCCCTCGCCCGCACGGCGTCGTGGCGAGTCGGCAAGAATGTGCACACCATGACTGCGCTGCACGATTCATCCCCGTTCGTGGATCTGTCCCGTTCGGACTGGGCACGGCTGCGCGAGCAAACGCCGCTCTCCCTGGCCGCCGAGGAACTCGAGGAGCTGCGGGGGCTGGGCGACTTCCTGGACCTCGACGAGGTCCGAGACGTCTACCTCTCGGTGTCGCGGTTGCTCAACTTGCGGGTCCGCGCCACCGACCGGCTGCATCAGGCCACCAAGACCTTCCTCGGTGATTTCGCCGACCGGACTCCGTTCGTCATCGGGATCGCCGGGTCGGTCGCGGTCGGCAAGTCGACCACCGCGAGACTCTTGCGGCTGTTGCTCGCGCGCTGGCCGGAGCACCCGCGGGTGTCGTTGGTGACGACCGACGGGTTCCTGCTGCCCAACGCCGAACTCGAACGACGCGGGCTGATGCAGCGCAAAGGGTTTCCCGAGTCCTACGACCGGCGGGCCCTGCTGCGCTTCGTCGCGGCGGTGAAGTCCGGTGAGCCGGTGGTGACGGCGCCGGTCTACTCCCACCTCAGTTACGACATCGTTCCCGGCGAACAGATCGAGATCGACCGGCCGGACATCGTCATCGTCGAGGGGCTCAACGTGCTGCAGCCGGCCCGTCCCCGTGCCAACGGCGTCTCCGGGCTGGCGATCAGCGACTTCTTCGACTTCTCCATCTACGTCGACGCCGCTCAGGCCGACGTCCGCCGTTGGTACGTCCAGCGTTTCCTCCGGCTACGTGAAACCGCGTTCCAGCGCCCGGAGTCGTACTTCCACCGCTACCGCAGCCTCGACCACGATGCCGCCGTACGCCGCGCCGAAGAGCTCTGGGACACCATCAACGGGCCGAACCTGGCCCAGAACATCCTGCCCACTCGCGGCCGGGCCACGCTCACGCTCACCAAAGGCCCCGACCACGCCATCCGGCGCATCCGTCTGCGCAAGATCTAGCAGCGCATGATCGCTGCACCAGGTGCTGAGCCTCCGAGCGTCACACGTCGCGCTGGTAGCCGGCCATCCACCCGGCGACCTCGTAGTTCAACTTCTCGTTCACCGAGATCATGAACGAGTTGGTGTCGGCGTTGCCGGTCCACACCGACTGCACGCCCGGGCGGTCGTGCAGCAGCCGCCGCACGTTCGCGATCTTCACCAACAGGCCGAGGCGATGCCCACGATGCGGTGGATCGACGATCGTCTCTTCTTGAAACGCGACCTCTTCGCTGTCGTGCGACAGCACGATCTCGGTCAATCCAGCCATCGTGCCGTCCGGCGTCATGGCGGCCGCGCCCCACGAGCCGCGTCGCATCCGGGCGATCCGGTCGTCGTGTTCCCGGACTCGCGCTGCGTCCCACACCTCCGGCTCGTAGTCCAATTCCCCCAGCGGCGCGTCGGTGCTCATCCGCGCCATCAACCGGGCGTACTCGTCGACGTAGTCGTCGGGCACGCGGTCACGCCACGTGACGATCTCGTAGCCCGCAGCGTGCGGGCTGGCAGCCTGTTCGAGCTCGTCCAGGCGCGCGGTGTCGATGGGCAGCCGTTGTGCCCGGAGGATCTCGATGATCCGCCGGGTGTAGCCGTGGTGTTCGGCGAAGTGCGTTCCGGAGGTCTCGTACGGTCCGGGCGGGCCTTCGATGTCAGCCATGAACCGGGTACGTCCTCGACGGCGGGCGTCGGCTTCGGCCGCCTCGAGCAGCGCGGAGCCGATCCCCCGACGACGGGCAGCCGGGACGACGGCGACGTCGATCTGCGCCATCGCCAGGTTGTCGGTGAGCGGGAAGAACGCGACCGCCGACCCGACGACCCCGCCCGCCTCGTCCGAGGCGATCAGAAGGCACGTGTCGTTCGCCATACTGGGCGTGTTCCGGACCCGCAGCTCGTGTTCGAGCCAGTGTGGGCCGTCGGGGAAGTCGTGCCGGTGCGCGGCGTCGAAGGCGGCGAACCACGCGCCGAAGACGTCGTCGGCGGTCTCGATCGTTCGGATGTTCGCGACGGGTGCGTCGCCCCGGGAACGGTCACGCAAGTCCATGCGTCGCAGCCTGACAACTCCGGGCGGGCGTGACAACGGGTTTTCGTCCCCGGGCAGGCGTCAATGGCCTGACGCCACGAGGCGATCTGTCACACCAACAGGCTTACACCGGTGGTGCGGTAGGGATTTGCCTAGTGAACATGATCATTTGGAGTTGTTCAGGGCGAGTTGGGTCTCTACGACGGCGGCCAGGCGCTTGGCTACCGCCTCGGCTTGGGCGGCGGTGGCGGCCTCGACCATCACCCGCACCAGTGGCTCGGTGCCGGACGGACGCAACAGCACCCGGCCGGTGTCGCCCAGCTCCGCTTCGGCTTCGGCCACAGCGGCGGTGACGCCTTCGTCGACGCCCACCCGCGTCTTGTCCACGCCGGTGACGTTGACCAGCACCTGCGGCAGTCGCTGAACCACCCCGGCGAGGTCGGCCAGCGGCCGGCCCGACGACGCCATTCGCGCGAGCAGGTGGACGGCGGTGAGCACGCCATCTCCGGTGGTGCCGTGGTCCAGCATCACGACGTGCCCGGACTGCTCGCCGCCCAGGGCGTAGCCGCCGGCCTTCATCGCTTCCAGCACGTACCGGTCACCCACCGCGGTGTCGATCACCTCGATACCGGCCGAACGCATCGCCAGCCGGAATCCCTCGTTCGACATCACCGTCGCGACCACGGCGTCGCGGCGAAGCGTGCCGTTCTCACGCATCGCCAAGGCCAGAATCGCCATGATCTGGTCCCCGTCGACGATCTCGCCGGAGGCGTCGACGGCCAAGCACCGGTCCGCGTCGCCGTCGTGGGCGATCCCCACATCGGCCCCGGCCGCGACGACCTCGGCGGCCACCACGTCCAGGTGCGTCGATCCACAGTCCCGGTTGATGTTCAGCCCGTCCGGCTCGGC
>NZ_DAHVSH010000200.1:0-27676 GCF_027324685.1 Haloactinopolyspora sp. | reverse complement strand
CGAACACCGGTTGTCCACAGCCGCGTGACGAGCGCGAAGTTGTCCACATTTCGCCGATCTGCCCATGCCGCGCTCGCTTGCGCCGAGCAAGCCTGAGGGAACGCCGGGTCGATCACCCGGTGACACCACCCGAAAGGATCCGCCATGCAGCTCACCAGTACCACCGCCGGCATCGCGATCACGGCAGTGACCGCCCTGGGCTTCGTTCCCGCCGCGCAAGCCACGCCCCGCGCCGCCACACCCCCGGTAGCTACGCCACCGTCAGCGGGGTCACCGGCCGATGCTGGCTGGTCGACGGCAGAGTCGCCGGCCATGTCGCCGGCCATGTCCCCGCCGATGTCCCCAACTCTGTCGCCAGCCGGGTCGACCGGGCCGATTCACGTGGGCCGTTCCCCATCCGCGTGTCCGTCGGCGGCCCCGATGCCTGAGCGCACGCACGTCGTGGACGGCTTTCGACTCGGGTGGCTCCCGCCGGGGCTGGGCACGTCCGTGTCCGACTTCACGTATGAGTGGGACGACGTATCGTTCACCTCGCGGGTGTGGGAGACGGGCTCCGACGACGCTGGGTGGCGCGTCGATATGCAGGTCACGGTGATGCGCGGCGACGTGCTCAGCGATCCGGCCGCGATGCATGCCTACCTCGCGCGGTATCACGAGCGTGATCCCGAGACGTGGGCACGCACGCCGTTCGATCACCTCGGAGACCCCGGCTTTCGTGCCGAGACGGCGTTGTTCTGGCTGGCCGAGCCGGGCGTGGCGGTCTGGGTCCACCTCGACGGCGAGCGCTTCTCCGATCAGCAATTGGTGCGCACGGCCTGCGGCGTCACCGGCACGACCAGCGGTATCGCCACGACCAGCGGTACCGCCACGAGCGGCACCGGCTGAGAGCCCGCACGTCAGCGAACACAGCACGACGACACCGCGGCGACCCCCGTCACTCCGCGAGCTCACGTAGCCGGGCCCGCATCAGGAATGCCCGCTCCGCTTCGTTCTCGGTATTCGCGGCCGCCAGCTCGTATTCCCGCGCGGCGTCTGCGGAGCGACCGAGCCGGCGGAGCAGTTCAGCCCGGACGCTGTGGAACAGGTGGTAGCCGTCGAGGTGGAGTTCGTCCACCAGGGCGAGGGCCGCTTGCGGTCCGGCGACTTCGGCGACGGCGACGGCGCGATTCAGCGCCACCACCGGGTTCGGCGAGAGCGACAGGAGGTGGTCATAAAGCTCGACGATCTGCGCCCAGTCCGTGTCCGCAGCCGTCGGGGCGTCACTGTGTACGGCATTGATGGCCGCTTGGAGCTGATACGGGCCGGGCTGGTTCCGGCGCAGGCAGCGCCGCACGATCGCCTGGCCTTCGGCGATCAGGTCTGGGTCCCACCGGGTTCGGTCCTGATCGGCCAGGAGGACGAGTTCGCCGGCGGCCGTCGTGCGGGTAGCTCGTCGCGACTCGATCAACAACATCAACGCGAGCAACCCCATGACCTCGGGCTCGTCGGGCATGAGGTTGGCCAGCAGGCGCCCGAGCCGGATCGCTTCGGCGCACAAGTCCTCGCGGGTCAGCTGGTCACCCGCGGTCGCAGTGTGGCCCTCGTTGAAGATGAGGTAGACCACGGCGAGGACGGCGTCGAGGCGATCCGGCAGGTCGGCATCGCCGGGCACGCGGTAGGGAATACCGGCAGCACGGATCTTGCCTTTCGCGCGTACCAGCCGCTGAGCCATCGTGGCCTCGGGCACCAGAAAGGCGTGGGCGATCTCTTTCGTGGTGAGCCCGCCAAGCAGTCGGAGTGTCAGCGCCACTCGGGCTGCCGGGGCCAGGGCCGGATGGCAGCAGGTGAAGATCAGGCGCAGCCGATCGTCGTGCACGGGTCCCTCCTCCACCTGGTCGTCCGGCACCTGCAGGAAAGCCGCTTCGGCATGCCGCTGCGCGCGCGAACCCTCTCGACGGACTCGATCGATCGCACGGTTGCGAGCCGTGGTGATGATCCATCCCGCCGGACTCGGCGGTAGTCCGGTGGCCGGCCATCGCTCGACGGCCACGGCGAACGCATCCTGGACCGCATCCTCCGCGACGTCGATGTCGCCGAAGGCACGGACCAGGACGGCGATCGCGCGGCCGTGTTCTTCGCGAAACACCCGCTCGATCACGGCCGCCGAGAGGTCCGCCACGCCAGTGGTCACCCCTCGGATTCGTCCACGAACGGCCGGACCTCGATCGGCAGGAGACGAATCGCCCGGGCGAGCTTGTCACCCCACTCCAAGGCAGCGTCGAGGTCGGGCACCTGGATGATCGTGAACCCCCCGACGTGCTCCTTGCCTTCGATGTACGGACCATCGGTCACCAGGGTCTCGGTGCCGTTGGCTTTCACCACCGTGGCGGTGCTCGGCGGATGCAGCCCGCCGGAGAACACCCAGACACCTGCGGCCTTCATCTCGTCCTTGACGGCGTTGAGGTCGCGCATGATGGGTTCGAGGTCCTCGGCCGGCGGCGGGTCGCCGTCGGGCTGGTAGATGGTGAGCACGTACTGCTTCATGAGTGCCTCCAGGGGATGCTCGCCGGCCGGGTACGTCCCGGCCTCACCCTCTATACGAACGACCCTCGGCCGAATCGACACTGTGGCGCGACATCGTGCGGGCTAGCGGATCTGCCAGGCCCCGGGCAGCATCAACGGACCGGCAGCGGGAAGGCCGAGCGCTGCGGCGATCGGCGCGAACCGTCCCCACGCCGACAGGCGCAGGGAGTCCAGCGATGGCATCGCCGCCTCGGCGCCGCCGGTGTCTTCGCTCGACTTCGGGGGCCGCAGCCGCTCCAGTGGCGTGCTTCGCGGCAGTTCGCGCAGTTCCACCTCGGCATCTGCCGGAAGTCCCGCGCGGTGTTTGGCCAGTTCGACTGCGCGCTCCAGGCCGCCCAGCTCATCGACCAGACCGCGTTCGTGAGCGTCCGCCCCGGTCCACACCCGTCCCCGGGCCAGGGCCTCGACCATGTCGAGTTCGAGCCCGCGGCCGGCCGCGACCTTGGTCGTGAAGTCGGCGTAGATCCGGTCGAGTGACAGGTTCAGCCGTTCCCACTCGGTGTCGCTGTAGCTGCGGGTGGACGAGAACATCAACGCGTGGCGGCCCACCGCTGCGCTGTCGTGAGTGAAGCCGATCTTGGACATCAGCTCCGACGTGACGACCTTCCCGCCGAGTACGCCGATCGACCCGGTCAACGTGCTCGGCAGCGCCACGATGGCGTCGGCATTCATCGAGATGAAGTAGCCGCCCGAGGCCGCCAGCCGGCCCATGGACACGACGACCGGCTTGCCGCGCCGACGAGCCAGGTCGACGTGGCGCCAGATCGCGTCGGAGGCCACGTACGAACCCCCCGGACTGTCGACGCGCAAGACGATCGCCTTCACCCGTTGATCCTTGATCGCCGCTCGGAACGCGCTGCTGACGGTGTCCGAGCCGGTACCGGACCCGAACGGGGTACGCGAGCTGCGCCCGAGCTGGATCGGACCGGTGGCGTGGATCAAAGCGACGGCGTCTTTGTGCCGAGGTGCGCTGAGCTGACGGGTCATGGCCTGCGTGGCCGCGCGATGATAGCGGCTGACGTACTGCAGCCGAGCCTCCGGACCGACGCGGCGTCGTAGGCCACCGTAGACCTCGTCGCGGTAGGCCAAGCCGTCGACCAACCCCGCGTCCAGCGCCTCGGTCGCCAGCAACGGAGCCCGGTCGACGAGCTCACGCACGTGGGTCTGAGACAACCCGCGAGCAGCGGCGACCACGGGGACGATCTGGTCCGACAGCGACGTGACGATCCGTTCGGACATCTCCTTGTGGGCGTCGGTGTAGCCGCGTTGAAGGTACGTGTTTGCGGCGGTCTTGTACTCGTGGCGCTGGCCGATCTCGGGTGTGACGCCGGCCTTGTCGAGGGCGTCGTGGATGAACGGCTCCTCGATGCCGATACCTGTCAGCCCGACGTCACCGGATGGCTGAAGGTAGATCTGCTCGCACGCGACCGCCAGCAGATACGGCACGTTGCCGGCCCCGAACTCCCCGAAGGTCTCGGCCCAGGCCACCGTGTGCTTCCCGGCGGCTCGGATCTTCTTGATGGCGATGCTGAGCTCCTGCGCCTGGGCCAGGGAGATCTTGGTGCCACCGACCTTGACGACCAGCGCGTGCACACGCCGATCGGACGCGGCTCGCTGCAGCCCACGGAGCACGTCGCGCATTCGGGGCTTGCGCTGCGACAGCGCCGCGGTGATCGGATCGTGCGGCGGTGCCTCGACCAGACCCTCGGTCACGTCGAGCTCGAGGACCAGCGGCGGGGTCAGCCGTCCCTTCATCGCCGTGAGTGTGTGGGTCCATCCACGCGCGTCGTCAGCCATACCTCAGCCTACGATCGGCCACGCCGGCTCACTGCCACGCGTACTCAACCGGCCACCATGTGTTCACCGTTGGCGGGCATGCCCACGGGGCCGGGCGCAGAGCCGACGGTCACACCGGTGAAGATCATCGGCATTCCCCGTGCCGCCGACAACGAGGCACGGTCCATGAGCTGGACGTGCACGTGCGGTTCGCTGGAATTGCCGCTGTTACCGCACTGCCCCAGCCGCTGCCCGGCTTGCACGACGTCACCGATGCCGACCTCGGCGGAGTCTCGCCGCAGGTGCGCCACGAGCGCGAAGCACCCGTCGCCGGTATCGATCACGATGTGGTTGCCGACGATATGGCGTGCACCGCCGATTTCCCGGATCATGCCCTCGACCAGCATGTAGAGGACGGCCCACCACCGGCTCCGGCTGCGGTGGTCGCGGGCGTCGTCGCGTACGCCGACGACACGTCCGGCCACGGGAGCGAGCACGGGCTGGCCGAACGCGGGGAAGTCCGACGGCGGGCGCATGCCCGCGCCCGCGCCGAACTCCGGGCGCGGACGATCCTCCGGGTCGAAAACGAGATCCACGGCGTGGGACTGCCCGTAGGCGCGCGTGCCGTGGCTGGGGACTTTCGTGGCCGGCGAGTTCATCGCCAGCCACCGGCCTTGGACCGGCGCGCGGACCGCCCGCGGTTCGTCAGTGCGATCACCGCCTGGTGCGAAGACGGCGGCCAGTCCGGTCACGATGAGGACCAGGCCGACGATGAGGAAGATGGCGAACGCCTGATCAGATTCCACCGGCCAGCCGTTGTCCACCGCGATACCAGCGACGGCGGAGGCCATTCCGGCCAGGATCAGCACGGTGCCGTAGCGCTGGATCGCCTGGATCGTCCGCTTCATGGCAGCACCGCCGTCAGCGTCACCAGAAGCGGAACCACACGGGTCGCGGGTATCTCGTAGCTGCCCCGGCCACTGTGGCGTAACCAACCTCCAGCGACGAGTTGGCGCAGGTGGTGGTGCAGTTGTCCGGTGCTCCCGAGGGTGTGGGTGTCGGCCAGCGCCGCCGTGGTGCGCACGCCGAGTAGTACCTGACGCAGAAGTTCCAGCCGGACCGGATGCGCGAGCGCGGTGATCGGCGCGACCCGATCGGACCACTCGGTCTGTATCAGCTCGGCCGTCCCGGCAGCTTGTTGCCACTCGACCGGCTCGCCGGTCGGTAACGTCAACGCGCCAGTGAGCAGAATCGCGCCGTCGCTTGTCGCGGGGTGATCGGCGAGCCGGCGCTTGAGCCCGTCCAGGGCCCACAAGACGCTCGAGCTCGGGCCACCAGCTTCCGCTGGTGTGCCGGCGTCGGCGTTACGGCGCTCTAGTGCATCGACTCGCTGAACGAGGTGCTCCACGGTCTCGCGAAGAGCCGTGACCTCGGCACTGTTGGTCATAGTTCGATAGTACGTAGTTACGTAATTTCATGTAAAGCGCACGCCGTCGAGTCGACTGCATCCGTAGTTTTCTGATGACGTCCGTAGCGAAGTAGTGACGTACGTCGTTTGGTGGGCTCATTTGTTGACCTCAGCAGGGCGATCGCGGCAGTGAAGCCGTCACTGGAGGGGCCAGGCTCGAGGTGCTGGCGCGCACGTCCCGTCCGCTGACTGGCCGTGAAACACGTCGCTTGGCGTGGGCGGGAAGCGAATCAGGCGTACACCTGGTCCCAGGACGACTCGTCGAGCATGGACTGGTGACAGCCATGCAGGCCGGGCGAACAGGGCAGGTGGACGACTCCGTGAGCACGTCGTGGCGTGAACGGGCAACTCCTGCCAGGTCTACGACCTCAACGAGACCGAGTTCGACCAGCACGCGATGGCAGAAGAGCCGGTCGTCGACGAGTGGCGCGTTGACGCTGTGGTCGTGTTCGACCCACCACTGGACCAGCTCACGAGGCTGGGCGTCACCTGATGATGGCCATAGGGTTCGGGTGTTCGAGGTGTTTCGGACGAACAACGAGCGCGTTCGCGAGGTGCTGATGTCTGCCGTGCCGGAACTCGCCGGCCGCTGACCGTCGTCTGACTGGGCGGCGCGGCACCCGAAGGCGCTCGTTGATCGCGGCAGTTCCCGCCTCGGCCACCTGGCTCCATGAGGAAACGTCGGAGCCGGTGGGCGACCTGGGAGTGTCACGCGGCGTCTCGGTGGTCTTGCTCGCGCGGAGGTTCGCTCGGGTCGGGCTCGCCATGGTCGTCCCGGCCGAGCCGGTCGTGCTCGTGCGGACCCGGACCATCGTGGTCGTCCTGGTCAGATTTCCGCGGCGTGTCGTGGGCAGGTCCGGCCCGGGTGGGTGTGGAGGCGTTGGTGAGACGGGTGATGAGCTCACGCGTCGTCGATGCCGGGCGCGCCGGAATGTCGTGGCCGGCGGGGTTGGTGAAGACGAACCGGCCGGGTGCGACGACCTTGATCTGCCAGCCACCCTCATGAACCGAGGTGTGGTGACGTTTGCACAGCAGGACCATTTCGTCGATGTCCGTGCGCCCACCGCGTGACCACCAGTTCACGTGGTGAGCCTGCGCCCACGCACCGGGCCGGTCACACCCGGGAAACAGACACTGATCGCCGTCACGGATACGCAACGCCCGACGCTGCGCCGCGGTCGCGGTGCGCTGGGCACGCCCGACATCCAGCGGCTGGGAACCCGGCCCGGTGATCACCCGGGTCACGCCCGCCTCACAAGCCAGACGGCGAACGGCCTCACCAGTGAGGACATTGCCATCAGGCAGCTCACCGAACCCACCGGCCCGAGCTTCCAACGTGGCCAGATCCGTGACCACCACGACGTGCGGCGCCTGCCCACCAGTCGTGGGCAGACCACCAGAATCCAGATGCCGCCGACACAACTCCACCAACGCATCAGCACGCCGCTGACCCGCCGTGCGCGAATCACCCCCACGCCCCGCACTACCCGCCTGCGCACTGCCGCCTGCCCGCGCACTGGCCCCAGCACCACCAGTAGCGACGCGCGGATCGCCCGTCGTGGACGTACTCAACGCACCAGGAGCAGCAAGAGCATCGATGGCGGCCTTCACGACAGCGCCGTCCTCAGCACCAAGCACACCAGCCAAATGCACCGCACCATCGAACGTGGTGGTCACATCCAGCCAGCGACCCTCGTCACGCCGTTCGGCCTCACGCACCGCACGCGGGTTGTCCACCGCTGCGCCCATGCCCCGCAGCCCCGCCCGCAAACGAGACGGCTCATCCACCCGCGCGGCCTCGACCAGCACATCCTGACAACCAGCCACCACATCGGTCCCCAACAGCGCGGCACCATCAACGATCGCCGCAGCATGCGGAACCCGGATCTGCCCAACGGCCAAGGCACCGGCCACCACCGGGAACTGCTGCAGCCCTCTGGCGATGCGCAACCAACGCCCCGACTCACCCGGCGCGATGCGCGCATGATGCCGAAGCCAGGCCCGCGTCGACAACCCCTCACCCTGGCCCACGCCGCGCGCATCGAACGCCGCCAACCGGGACAGGAACGCCGCCTCGGCCGCATCAGCCAACGCCCGCAACGCCAACAACTCATCTGCCACCTGCGAGTCCGGGAGATCAGCCACCGGCCCGGCCGCCACGGCCCGCGCCGCCGCGACCAACCCACCAACCTCGACCGAACTCATGTACGAAACACTATCAACCACCACCGACAACACCGGCCACACCGCGACGCGCTCGCAGCCTGCTCCCGCCGCGAGACTGGCGAGCGGCAACCGCTCGCTGAACCGGTCGTCGATGACGTCTTGCACCTGATGCACCACGTCGCTGAGATGCGACCGGTGCCGCAACAGCGCACTGGTCTGCTGTTCGTCACCGTTGCAGCGGGCATAGACCACCATCGACCGGGCGATACGCGCAGCCACCAGGGGACCGTGCCAGGCAGCCCGTTCGCGCACGGCAACACCTTCAGATGATCGACGGCTTCAGCCCGGGTGATCGGTCGAACCTCGGTCGCCATGGCGCTCTTCACGTAGAGCGAGACGCGGCTGAACAATGCGATCTCGCGCCGGCGGCTCCTCCACTGTCCACCCCGACCTACGGTCTCAGTCGTTCACGTGCTTGCTTGATGCTTGTGCGAGCCGTGTCACGAGATCGTCCGGGACTGGCTTGCGCGGCGGGAAGGTGATGCCGGTCTTGCTGGTCTTGAAGCCTGCTTCTGCGAGCTCGTCGGCGTGCTCGGAAATCGCGGGGGCGAGGAAGTACAGCCCGATCTGTTTGCTGAATGCTGCGTAGCTCGCCACGACCGTGCCACGGGTTCGGAACCCTGGCATGTTGTACGCCATCATCTCCTCTGCTTCCGGGAGAGCATCGCGCAGGAGGCCTCGGAGGTGGTCGAGAACCGGGCGGAACGCTTCAGGCGCAGCGGCGATGTAGGAGTCGTGATCAGGGATGGTTTCCATGTCCTGGTCCTCTCAGAGGGGGAAACGGGAAACTCTAAACACGTCCGTTGCGCCAGTCCGTAGGCCGCGATCGTCTGCTCGCGCACACTCGGTGAACCCACTGCAGTCGGGAGGCCGGTCGATCTGTCCGGGATACTGACGAAATGACGGACTCCGCCCAGCGCAGCCGGCGCGAGCGGGTCGAAGTGGCTCGATGCGACGATCGTGCTCACTGGCGCTGCCGCCGTGCTGACCTACGTCTACGCACTCCTCCACGTGGTGAGTCTGGAATCAGACTACGAAGAGTGCACCAGGTGGCGGTCAGGCGGGTATGGCAGCGGTGCCGGATATGGACGGTTCCTGGGGCTCGAAGACGGGATCCTTCCGCCCAAGGCGGCGTGTCGATGGGGCGACGGATTCACGATGAACCACGTTCCCCAGTCGGCCAATCAACTCCTGCTCGTGATCGCGATCGTCTTGGTGGCGCTGGCCTCGGCCCGGGCGATATCGAGTTCGCTGCTGCCCACGCCGGCCCGAACAACAGAAACTCCCGGCCAGAACGTCTGACCGGGGAGTTCCTCATCTGGTGCGCGAGGGGGGAGTTGAACCCCCACGTCCTTTCGGACACACGGACCTGAACCGTGCGCGTCTGCCTATTCCGCCACCCGCGCGTGCCGACGCCGACCCAACGTGGGGCCGGTGCCTGCACAAGGTTAACACGCGTTGGCGGCTCACCCATCCCGTGCACGTAGGCTGTGATGTCGACGGACCGGATGCGGTGCCGCACCGCCGCCGGCGTGGAGTCACGTTCGGCGACGGGCCCATATCGAAACGGCTCCGAATCGCGGGTGCAACCAGGTTGATTGGCCGCTCACCGCTACCATCGGGGACACTGCAGCGGGGGCCGAAAGTTTTCGAGTGTCATCGGTGAAGGGAGGTGGACGTGGGAGTCCTGCAGCGCTTCGAGCGCAGGCTCGAAAGCATGGTCCAAGGCGCGTTCACTCGTGCTCTTCATTACGAGGTCCAGCCGGTCGAGATCGCGGCGGCCATCCAGCGTGAGCTCGACAACAACGCACAGATCGTCAGCCGCCAACGATCCCTGGTCCCCAACGATTTCGTCGTCGAGCTCGGCTCGGCCGACTACGAACGCTTGGCGCCGTACTCCGGCACCCTTGCGCCGGAGCTGATCGAACTGGCCCGCGAGCACGCCGAACTCCAGCACTATGCGTTCACCGGCCCGCCTCGGGTCCAGTTCGAACGCCACGACGACATCGGTACTGGCGACTTCCGCATCCGCAGCGCGGTACGAGCGGGCGTCGACCGCGGCGCGTCGTACTCGCCGACGTCAACCGCCGAGCAGCGCGCGGCTGCGTACCTCGTGATCAACGGTACCCAGCACCCCGTCGTCGCTCCCGGAATCGTCCTGGGCCGCGGCAGCGAGTGCGACATCCGCATCGACGACCCCGGTGTGTCGCGGCGCCACCTCGAGATCAGGGTGTACCAGCAGGGACCTCAGACCCAGCTCGTGGCCGTCGACCTGGGCTCGACCAACGGCACGGTCATCGACGGGGCTCGGGTCCCGCAGGCACCGATCACCAACGGCTCCCGCATCGTGCTCGGCTCCACCGTCGTCGACGTGCACCGGCACGGCTCCGGGGGGTGAACCGGTGTCGGAGCTGACCCTCACGGTCATCAAGCTGGGGTTCTTGGCGGTGCTGTGGCTGCTGATTCTCTCGGTCACGTCGGCCATGCGCGCCGACCTGTTCGGGGTGCGCCCGCCGAAGCAACCCAAGCCGCCCCGTGAGGCCCGAGAGGCCGCCCGCAAGCCGCGCAACACCAAGGGCGTGCCGACGAAGGCCGTGATCATCGAAGGCCCGGACAACGGGCGCACGGTGCCGCTCGACGGTGCACCGGTCACCTTCGGTCGCGGCAGTGACTGCACGGTGCCGTTGTCCGACGAGTACGTGTCGACACAGCACGCCCGGCTGCGGTTTCATGAGAACCAGTGGTACGTCGAGGATCTCGGGTCCACGAACGGCACCTACGTCGGCAACCAGCGGCTCACCCGCAGTACGCCGGTCAACGCCAAGAGCAGGTTCCGGCTCGGTAAGACCGTCGTCGAGCTGCGGAAGTAGGACCGATGCCCCTGATGCTGCGCTACGTCGCGCGCTCTGACGTCGGACTCGTTCGCGAAGGCAACGAGGACTCCGGCTACGCGGGCCCCTACCTCCTCGCCGTCGCTGATGGGATGGGCGGGCACGCCGCGGGCGAGGTAGCCAGTCAGGCCGCCATCGACGAGCTCGTCCTGGCCGAGCGCGACCCCAGTGGCTCGGACCCACTCGAGGCGCTGACCGGCGCCATCCAAGCCGCCAACGCGCGGATCCGCCAGCTCATCGTCGACGACGCCAGCCGCGAAGGCATGGGCACGACGGTGACCGCCCTGTTGTGGACCGGCGACGCGCTCGGCCTGGTCCACATCGGTGACTCCCGTGCCTATCTGCTTCGGGACGGCCAGCTTCGGCAGCTCACGCACGACCACACCTTCGTGCAGTCGCTCGTCGACGAGGGCCGCATCACGCTCGAAGAAGCCGGGGTACACCCGGCGCGATCGCTGATCCTCAAGGCGCTGCAAGGCCAGGCCGAGGTCGATCCCGACTTGATCCTGCTCGAGGTGGAACCCGGCGACCGGCTTCTGGTCTGCAGTGACGGGCTCACCGGCGTGGTCTCTGACGAGACCCTGCAGAAGACTCTGGTGGAAGCCGGCCAGCTCGACGACGCCGCCGACGAACTGGTCCGGCTCGCGTTGGCCGGCGGAGCTCCCGACAACGTCACCCTGGTGCTGGCCGACATCATCGAGACCGACACGCCGCGCCACCCGGACGACACCGCCGAGGCCTACCTCGTCGGCGCGGCCGCCAGCAACGAGCCGGGCGCGCCCGAACGGCACCACCGGCGCGGGCCCGGGGCGGCTCTACGCGGCCTGCTCGGCGCTGACGAGAAACCGATCGACCCCGACGACATCGAGGCCATGCGCTATGCGCCACAGCCTCCGCGCCGGTTCCCCTGGCTGCGCGCTCTGGTGATCGTCGCCGCGGTCGCCCTCATCGGCTGGGCCGCGCTAAATCTCGCCAACAACTGGGTCCGCAGCCAGTACTACGTCGCCGCCAGCTCCGGCCAAGTGGCCATCTATCAGGGTGTCAGCCAGGAGATCGGCCCGATCCGGCTGTCCGAGCTGTACGAGATCCCCGAAGGACTCCCGGTCGACGCGTTGCCTGGCATCTACCGCGATCAGGTGAACGAAACCATCACGGCGGACAATCTCGAAGACGCCCGCTCCAAGGTGGACTCGCTGCGCCTGCAAGCTTGCCGTGAACACGAGCGTCTGTCTCCCGATCAGACGCCGACCCCGACTCCGACGCCGACCCCGACTCCGACACCGTCGCCGTCGCGGTCACCGCGGACCTCTCCGCCGGCCGACAGCTCGACCACGCCCCGAACCGCCGAGGGGTCCGACGACACGCCGGACGACAACTCGAGCCGGACCGGCGGCTGGCTCGGCGACGACGTCGGCTTCCCAGGTCTGCTCTGTGCGGGTGCGCCATGAGTCTGGACCGTGCCCGGGCGCGTTCGCGCGTCGATCCTCCGGCCGACGAGGCCCTGGTTCCCCGCCGCGGTCGGGGCACCGAACTCGTCCTGTTGATCTTCGCCATCACCATCGCGACGTTCGCCTACGTCAACGTCGACCTCGGTGCGCTCGGCCGGGTGCCGCCGGATGCGCTGGCCTATCTGGGCGGTCTGGCGGTGGCCACCGGAATCGCGCACATCATCATCCGGATCCGGGCGCCGTACGCCGATCCGGTGATCCTGCCGATCGTGGTCACGTTGTGCGGGCTCGGGCTGGCGATGATCCACCGGCTGGACCTCGCGAACGAAACCTCGCATGCCACCATCCAGCTGACCTGGATGGCTGTCGGTGTTGCCCTGTTCGTCGCCGTGCTCATCTTCGTGCCGGACCATCGCGTGCTGTCGCGGTTGCCCTATCTCGCGGGCTTGACCGGACTGATCCTGCTCATCCTCCCGCTGCTCCCGTTGATCGGCCACTCGGTCCGGGGTGCGCGCATCTGGATCAACATCGGCGGCATGACCTTCCAGCCGGGTGAGGCCGCGAAGATCATCCTGATCATCGCGTTCGCCGCATATCTGGTGCAGAAGCGCGATGCGCTCGCGCTGGCCGGGCGGCGATTCCTGGGAATCGACCTGCCCCGGGCCCGCGATCTCGGGCCCATCGTGTTGGTGTGGCTGGCCGGACTGGGCATCCTGGTCGTGCAGAACGACCTCGGCCCTTCGGTGCTGCTGTTCGGCATCTTCGTGCTGATGATCTACGTGGCGACCGAGCGGATCTCGTGGATCATCCTCGGCCTGCTGCTCATCGGCGCCGGTGGCCTCGCCGCCAACGCGGTGGTCAGTCACGTCTCCCAGCGCGTCGACACCTGGCTCGACCCGTTCGTCGACCCCACCGGCCAGATCGCGCAGTCGTTGTACGGCCTGGCCTACGGCGGGTTGCTCGGCACCGGGCTCGGCCAGGGCCGGCCCGACATGATCCCGATCGCCGAGAGCGACTTCATCGGCGCTGCCCTGGGCGAGGAACTCGGCCTGGCCGGGCTGATCGCCGTGATTCTGCTCTACTCGCTGTTGACCACGCGCGGGCTGCGGGCAGCGCTGCTGATGCGTGATCCGTTCGGCAAGCTGCTGGCGGCAGGACTGGCGGCCGGGTTCTTCCTGCAGGTGTTCATCGTCCTCGGGGGTGTGACCAAGCTGATTCCGCTGACCGGCCTGACCACGCCGTTCCTGTCGCTCGGCGGCTCGTCACTGGTCATGAACTGGGTGCTGGTCGCGTTGCTGATCCGGCTGTCCGACGCTGCCCGCCGCCCGGCGCCGCCGCCGTCGTCATCGTCCGACGACACCGCGGTCACCCAGGTGGTGAGAATCCGATGAACTCGCCGATCCGCCGGATCTCCGCCGGCTGCCTCCTGCTGTGCTTCGCGCTGCTGGTCAACGTGACCTACGTCCAGGGGTTCTGGGCCGACGAGTTGAACGCTCGCTCTGAGAACCGTCGCGTCCTGCTCGACGAGTACTCCCGTGAACGGGGGCCCATCCTGCTCGCCGACGACACCCCGATCGCCCGGTCGGTCCCCGTGGACAGCGAGTACGCGTTCCTGCGTGAGTACCCGTACCCGGCCATGTACGCGCCGTTGACCGGCTACTACTCGTACTTCTACGGCCGCACCGCGTTGGAGCGGGCCCAGAACGACATCCTCTCCGGCGACGACGACCGCCTGTTCGTCCGCCGGTTGATCGACCTCGTCACCGGCGAGGACCCGAAGGGCGGCGCGGTCAAGCTCACCATCGACCCAGCCGCACAGGAAGCCGCCTGGGAAGGCCTCGAAGGTTACAAGGGTGCCGTCGTCGCCTTGGACGTCGAGACCGGGGCCATCCTCGCCGCGGCGAACCGGCCATCGTTCGATCCCAATGCGATGGCCAGCCATGACATCGAGGAGCAGACCGCCGCCAAGGAGTCGCTCGACTCCGACGAGGACCAGCCGGCGCTGAATCGAGCCCTCGCCCAGCGGCTGCCACCGGGCTCGGTGTTCAAGCTGGTCACCGCCGCGGCAGCGCTGGAGTCCGGGGAGATCGAGCCCGAGACCGACATCCCCGGCCCGGCCGAGTACGACCTGCCGCTCACCGACAACACGCTGGGCAACTACTTCGACGGCGAGTGCGGCCCCGGCGGCACGACCAACCTGATCGAGGCGCTGCGGATCTCGTGCAACACGGCTTTCGCCTACCTCGGCAACGAACTCGGCGACGACGCGCTACGCGAGCAGGCCGAACGTTTCGGCTTCAACACCCAGCCGCTGACCAACGACGACATGAACGCCGCCACGAGCGTCTTCCCCGACGAAGCCGACGAGCCGCAGACCGCGTACTCGGCCATCGGCCAGTTCGAGGTCGCCGCCACACCGCTGCAGATCGCCATGGTCTCCGCGGCCATCGCCAACGACGGCGTGC
The DNA here is from genome assembly GCF_027324685.1 of Haloactinopolyspora sp. Taxonomy (NCBI): domain Bacteria; kingdom Bacillati; phylum Actinomycetota; class Actinomycetes; order Jiangellales; family Jiangellaceae; genus Haloactinopolyspora; species Haloactinopolyspora sp. The sequence continues at coordinate 12,840 of NZ_DAHVSH010000200.1, read as the reverse complement.
TGATGGAGCCCTACCTGGTCCGCGAGGTCCGCGGTCCCGACCTGGTCAGCGCCATCGAACAGACCGAACCCGAAGAGCGCTCCCAGGCAGTGTCCAAGGAGACGGCCGAACAGCTGACCGAGATGATGGTCGGGGTCGTGGAAGACGGCACCGGTTCGAATGCCCAGATCGATGGCATCGAGGTCGCGGGCAAGACCGGCACGGCGCAGACCGGACGAGACGACCCGCCGTACGCCTGGTTCACCTCGTTCGCGCCGGCCGACGAGCCCAAGGTGGCCGTCGCCGTCGTCATCGAAGAAGCTCCCGACACGGCCCGCGGCGACATCGGCGGCGGCGCGCTGGCCGCACCGATCGCCCGCGCTGTGATGGAGGCGGTACTCGGGTCATGACCACCCTGCACACCTCCACTGTTCGGTCAAGAGCAACACCGGGCATGCCGATACCGGTACGGTTCGCGTGCGCGAGGTCGAGACGAGAAAGGGCCGCAGAATGAACGAGCCGCGACTCCTCGGAGATCGCTACGAGCTGGGCGAGGTCATCGGCCGTGGCGGCATGGCCGAGGTCCGGCGCGGGCGCGATACCCGATTGGGCCGCACCGTGGCGCTCAAGATGCTGCGGGTCGACCATGCCGCCGACGCCACGTTCCAGGCCCGCTTCCGCCGGGAGGCTCAGTCCGCCGCGTCGTTGAACCACCGGACGATCGTGGCGGTGTACGACACCGGCGAGGACTACATCGACGGCAACCGCATCCCGTACATCGTCATGGAGTACGTCGAGGGCCAGACGCTGCGCGAGATGATCCAGGAGCGGGTGCGCTTCACCCCGGAACGCTCCATCGAGGTGCTCATCGCCGTGCTCGATGCCCTGGAGTACAGCCACCGGGCCGGCATCGTCCACCGCGACATCAAGCCGGGCAACGTCATGGTCACCACGACCGGCGAAGTCAAGGTCATGGACTTCGGCATCGCCCGTTCGCTCGCCGACACCGGGATGGCGCTGACACAGACCTCCGCCGTCGTCGGAACCGCGCAGTACATCTCGCCGGAGCAGGCCCGCGGCGAGCACGCCGATGCCCGCAGCGACCTCTACGCCAGCGGCTGCGTGCTGTACGAGCTGCTGACCGGGCGGCCACCGTTCGTGGGCGAGTCCCTGGTCTCCGTCGCGGTGTCGCACGTACGCGAGATGCCGACGCCGCCGTCGGCGCTCGACCCCACCATCCCGCCGGACCTCGACGCGATCGTGATGAAGTCGCTGGCCAAGGACCGGCTCGAGCGGTATCAGAGTGCGTACGACATGCGCACCGACCTCGAACGCGCCGCGGCCGGTCTGCCGGTGGCGGCCGCGGCCGACACATCGGCGGCCACGCAGCTGATCGCCCACGCGCCACCGGCCTCGGAAACCGAGGCGCTGCCGCTGGACGACGACACTCCGCTGCCCGATGAGGACGACGAAGACGAGCCCCGTGGCTTCAGTTGGTGGGCGGTCGCGCTCGGGTCGCTCGCGGTTCTGGCCATCGCGGGGCTGATCGGCTATCTGGTCTTTCAGTCCGGCGGGACGGCGCAGGCGACGGTGCCGAACCTGGTCGGCATGACGCAGGAGCAGGCCGAGGCCCGGCTGGCGGACGAAAACCTCGAAGTGCGAGCGCAGTCGCAGCCGACGGATGACGAGGACCAGGTCGGCACGGTCGTCAAGCAGGACCCGCCACCGTCGACCAGGGTCGACGAGCAGACCCCGGTGACGATCTTCGTCGGCGTGCCGCCCGACGACGTCGCCGTCCCATCCGTCGTCGGTTCATCGCTACAGGAGGCCCGGGACGCGATCGAGGGGGCCGGGCTGAACGTCGGCAACCAGACGGCCAGCAACAGCGATCGACCGGAGGGTGAGGTCCTCGAGACCGAGCCGGCCGGTGGTGAGGCCGTCCCGCCAGGCACGACGGTCAACATCGTCTACTCCAACGGCACGCAGACGGTCGAGGTTCCCGACCTCATCGGCGCCACACAGGAACAGGCCGAGGCTCAGCTCGAGCGACTCGGTCTCGTTCCCGACGTCGTCACCGAACCTGCCGATCAGCCGGAGGGGACCGTGTTCCGGCAGGTTCCCGAGCCGGGGGAGGAAGTCGACGAAGGCGAGACGGTCATCATCAGCGTCGCCGAGCGGCCTGACGAGCCGACCGACGAACCCACCGATGACAACCCCACCGACGAGCCCACGGACGGCACGGACTCTGGCGACGAGAACGGCGACACGGGCGGCGACGGCGGCGACGAAACCGGCGACACCGGTGGGGACGGCGGCGATGGTGGCGACCAGACCGGCAACGAATGGAACGGCGACCAGGAGGGCGGGATCATCGGCGCCGGCTGATCACCGGCGAGCCGATCCTCTCGCCGAGCGCCTCGTACCGTCGGGCCCCTGCACCAGCAGCGGTCAGGACGGCACGGGGCTGGGTGCCGGTGCGTGGTGCACCACTGGCGCCAGGCCCGCCGACCGCTCCACCGCGTCGGGGTCGCCGCAGATCGCCAGCCACTGACCGAGCATCCGGTGCCCGCCTTCGGTCAGCACCGATTCGGGGTGGAACTGCACACCCTCGACCGCGAGATCACGATGGCGCAGTGCCATGACCACGCCGCCCTCGGTGCGGGCCGTGACCGCGAGCTCGGCCGGCACGCTCGCCGGATCGACGGCCAGCGAGTGGTATCGCGTCGCCGTGAACGGCGAATTCAGCCCGGCCAGGACCCCCGCGCCGTCGTGGTGGACCGCGCTGGTCTTGCCGTGCAGGAGCTCCGGTGCGCGTTCGACGGTGGCGCCGTAGGCGACGGCGATGGCCTGCAGGCCCAAGCACACGCCGAACAGCGGGATTCGTCCAGCCGCCTGGTGAACCAGATCGACGCAGCCGCCGGCGTTCTCGGGGGTGCCGGGGCCGGGCGACAAGAGGATGCCGTCATAGCCGTCGACGCTGCCGATGTCGTCATTGCGGCGCACTTCGCACTCAGCGCCGAGCTGCGCCAAGTACTGCACGAGGTTGAAGACGAAGCTGTCGTAGTTGTCCACGACCAGGATGCGTGGCGTCACGAAGTGGTGCTCCCTCCGAGCGAGTAGGCCGGCATGGTGACCGTGCCTTCGTCGCTGACGTCGTAGGTCAGCCCCACGAGGTCGGCCCACGCACGGTACTCGTCCACAGCGGGCGAGTCGTTCAATGCTTTGCGCATCGCCTCGCGGTCGCCGATGGCGGTGATGGTGTACGGCGGGTAGTAGGTCCGGCCATGCAGGACCAGCACCGAGCCTTGGCAGCGGATGATGCTGTTCATCGACAACCGCTGATCCATGACGGTGATCGCCTCGGCTCCGCCGGCCCACAGCGCGTTGACGACGCCCTCGAGGTCTTGCTGATGCACGATGTAGTCCTCGACGTTGACCTCGTCGGAGTTCCCATCGGCCTTCGGCACGTTCTTCGCGTCGTCCAGCGTCACGGTCAAGCCAGGCCCGGCCACCGGAGTGAGACCAGCATGGGTCATGAGGGCTTCGGTACGTTCGTTGACCTCGGCCGTTTGGCTACTCTCGGCCGCCGCGGCGAGCTTCTCGATTTCGGCGGTCAGGTCCGCGACCCGATCTTCGAGCTCGCGGACCCGTTGTTCCTCGGTGCGGACCAGGTCGGAGAAGTCCAGGATGTCGCTACCACGCAGGTCATCGCCCTCGGCGGCCTTGGCGCTGATGACCAACAGGGTGCCGCAGAGGGCAAGCGCCACCGGGGCCGCGAGCTTCCATCCGCGGCCCGGGCCGGGCTGCTGGTCGATGGCGGCCACCTCCTGGCGTCACGTCGAGGCCATCGCGGTGTGGGCGGGCGCCTGCACTGACGACTACGCTAGCCGAACACACCGTTGACCTGACAACCGTCAAGATTGAGAGGACGGAACTCGTGCCCAAGTCTCGCAGCCGTCGCAAGGACGACTACACACCGCCGGACCGGGGCGAGGGCAAGGACCCGTTGGCTTCCAGCCCGTGGGTTGCCCCCACCATGGTCACTTTACTCCTCGTCGGCCTCATCTGGATCGTGGCGTATTACCTGGTGGGTGAGGACCTTCCGCTCATCCGCGATCTCGGCGGCTGGAACCTGTTGATCGGTATGGGGCTGATCGTGGGCGGCTTCATGACCGCCACCAAGTGGAAGTAGCGCAGAGCACCTTCCACACAGCCTGACCTGGGAAGCTGCCGCTGTCCACAAGGTATTGCACACCTGTGATTACACGCTTGTAATTCATCCCCACCTGGGGATACGCCTGTGGATAACTTCCGTTGGCGGGTGTGGACACTTGCGGGACAGGCGCTCAGGAGCAGGAGACGTCGAAGCGCTGTGGATCGCGCCGTTCCAGGCACGCGATCTCACAGCGCTTCGACGTTGGTGATCTAGGCGATCTGCACCACGACCACGGCCAGAGCTGCGGCCACACCGATGACGCAAGCGGCGATCGAAGCCGGCAGCCGGTACTGACGGGGCACATAGGCGAACACGGCGGCCAGCAGACTGCCCATCGCCAGCCCGCCGAGATGCGCACGCCAGTCGATGCCCTGGACCATGAACCCGAAGACGACGTTGATCCCCAGGATCGCCACGACGGCGCCGGTCTGGCGGCCGAGCTTGCGCATGATCACGAACAACGCGCCCATCAGGCCGAACACGGCGCCGGAGGCGCCCACCGAGACGAAGTACGGAGACGCCGCGGACAGCGAGGCCGCCGACCCGCCCAGCGCCGAGATCAGGTACAGCGAGATGAATCGCCACCGCCCGAGCACCGGCTCGAGCGCGCTGCCCAGGATCCACAGTGCGAGCATGTTCATGCCGATGTGCCAGATCTCTTCGTGGACGAACGCGACGGTGAGCAGTCGGTACCACTCACCGTCGGCGATGCCGATGGAATAGAGATCCTGCTGGCTACCCAGGACCAGCCCGAACCGTGCGGTGACCTCGGTCCAGTTGATGATGCCCTGGGACGCGAGAGCCAGATCGCGGGCGAGCGGCCCGTTGGTCCCGATGACGAGACCGAACAACCAGACGACGACGTTGATACCGATGAGCGTCTTGGTGACGACGTCGCCGCGCTCGCGTACGGCGCCACCGAGGACCGTCTTGCCCTGTCGCACGGACTTGTTGCCCTGAGCGACGCATTCCGGGCAATGAAAGCCCACCGGTGCCGCCGTCATGCAGTCCGGGCAGATGTAGCGCTCGCACCGCGAACAGCGGATGTAGGTCTCGCGCCCTGCATGGCGGTAGCAGGTCGGGACGGTTCCGCCAGCGCCGGGAGGCCCATTGGGCGAGCCCGCAGATCCGGTCATGACTCGGTCGGTCCCCGGCTCAGGACTCGGTGATGTCGACCGACTCGATGACGACGTCGTCGATCGGCCGGTCCATCCTGCCGGTGGGCACGTTCGAGATGGCGTCGACGACCTGCCGGCTCGATGCGTCGGCGACCTCGCCGAAGATCGTGTGCTTGCGGTTGAGATGCGGCTGCGGACCAACGGTGATGAAGAACTGCGAACCATTGGTGTTCGGGCCTGCGTTGGCCATGGCAAGCAGGTAGGGCCGGTCGAAGACCAGTTCCGGGTGGAACTCGTCGGCGAAGTCGTAGCCCGGCCCGCCGGTTCCGAGGCCCAGCGGGTCGCCGCCTTGGATCATGAACCCGGAGATGATGCGGTGCATGATCGTTCCGTCGTAGAGTTTGTCAGTGGTCTTCTGACCGGTCTCGGGGTGCACCCATTCGCGCTCGCCCTTGGCAAGCTCGACGAAGTTGCGCACCGTCTTCGGAGCATGATGGGGGAACAGTTGAACGGTGATGTCACCGTGGTTGGTATGCAGGGTGGCATGAAGCTGCTCGGCCACGGGTAAGCCTTTCACGTCGTATGAACTCGATTCGGTCCATCCTCCCACGGCGGGCCGTGCGTCAGCATACGGTCGTGACAAGGCATGATCGGCAAGGATGGACGGGGACTCCGGGCCCTGCGACACGTGATTGAGGAGGCCCAGCAGTGACCAAACTGTTGAAGATGCAGCGAAGCAGCCGTTCCGATGAGGCGAAAGACCGTGCGGCCGCGGTGGCCGACCAGGCGCGGTCAGCGGCAAAACAGTACGGGAAACGAGCCAAGGACGCCGCGTCGCCCATGGTGGGTACCGCCCGCGAGCGCATCACACCGGTCATGGAGTCCGCTGTCGAACGGGTCACGCCTGCTGTGCAGTCTGCGCGGGAGCGAGTCGGCCCCGCGGCTTCGCAGGCACGCGATACGTTCCTGAACGACGTCGTCCCGCGGGTCGCCGACACGGTCGCCGACGCTGCTGATCGGCTGTCCGAACGGGCGCACGATCTGTCCGACCGCTCGGCCGAGATCGCCCGGCAGGCCGAGAAACAGCGCAAGAAGAGTCGTCGCCGTAAGTTCGCTTTGGTGCTTGGAGGCTTCGCCGCAGGTGGAGCCGCCGTGGCCGCCATCCTTCGCCGTCGCAGCCAGTCCGACCAATGGACCACCTACGACCCGACGGCCGGGCCGTGGGCTCCGGCACCGGCGCCCGAGACCGAGCATGCGGAGTCGGAAAGTTCCCAGGCCGAACGTTCCGAGAGCGACGAGGCGGGCGACAAGCCGAGCGACCAAGCCGACAGCGACTCGAAGTCAACCGGCGGTGACGACACCACGGCTTCCTCGACCTCGTCGGCCACGTCTGCTGCCAAGGAGTCCGCGAGCAACGACACGGCGCAGGCCGACGACGCTGCCGGCCCGGTCGAGAAGTCGGCTCAGCGCGCCACCAAGAAGACCACGTCGAAGCGGTCCACCGCCAAGAAGTCAGCGCCGGCCGCCACGAACCAGGCCACCCTGGACGACGGGCACAAGTGATCCGTCCTGGTCGCGCTTGGTCGTCGCCGCGTCAGCCGACCACGGCCTCCAGCGTGACCATGTCGGCCAACACCGCCGCTGCCGCCTGAACCACCGGCACGGCCAGCAACGCTCCGGTTCCTTCGCCGAGCCGCAGACCGAGCTCGATCAAGGCCGGATGATCGAGCCGGTCGCCGAGGGTTGTGCCGCCTCGTTCCGCGGAGGTGTGCCCGGCGATGACGTAACCGGCCGCCGCGGGGCACAGTTCGATGGCGGCCAGCACGGCCGCGCCCGACACCACACCGTCGGCCACCACCGGCACCCGCGCGGCCGCGGCCGCGAGCACCGTTCCGGCCAGCGCCGCATGCTCCAATCCGCCCAGCGAGGCCAGTGTCCGCAACGGATCCCGGTCGGGTCCATGCCGATGCAGCGCGGTACGGACGACGTCGAGCTTGCGCGGGGTACGCGAGTCGTCGGCGTTGGCGCCATGGCCGGTCACCGCGGCCGGGTCGGCTCCGGTGAACGCGCTGAGCAGACACGCCGTCGCCGTGGTGTTGCCGATGCCCACCTCGCCGGTGACCAGGAGGTCGGTACCGTTCGCGATCAGTTCGGTCGCCGTTGCGGCGCCCGCGGCCATCGCGGCGGCGCATTCGTCCACGGTCATCGCCGGCTCGATCATGATGTCGCGGGTACCGCGCCGGACGCGGAGATCGCGGACCCCAGGCGGGCACGTCCCCGCGCGCACGGTTCCGACGTCGACGATGGTCACGTCGGCACCCACGGAGCGAGCGATGGCGTTCACCGCGGCGCCGCCCGAGGCGATCGTCGACACCATCGCCTCGGTGACGCTCTGCGGCCAGTCCGAGATCCCCTCGGCATGCACGCCGTGGTCACCGGCCGCGACGACGACGGCCGGCGACGCAGGAACCGGAGGCGGGCACTGGGCACTCATCGCGGCCAGCCGCGCACCCAGCTCCTCGAGTCGCCCCAGGCTGCCCGACGGCTTCGCCAGCGACCGGTGCCGCGCCCGGGCTGCCTCGGCCGCTGCCGGCTCGACGTCGGCTACGGCCTTGACGAGTTCGTCGACGGTCAGGACTTCGGTCATCAGTGCCTACTTCCGGGTGATCGTGGTCAGGGCCGTGACGACGAGCGCGTTGGTCTCGCGGTCACGTACGGCGAGTCGGATCGCGCGGTCGTCCAGTCCGGGAAAGGTGTCCGCCCGCCGGGCGGCGAGGCCGTGGTCGAGCAGCCGCGCCCGCAAGCCCGGTTGGGGCCCGCGGACCAAGACGAAGTTCGCGGCGCTGTCCCAGACCGTGAGGTCCGGTATCCGACGCAACCCGGCGACGAATTCCGCCCGTAGTCCGGCGACGGTGTCGGCTCGCGTGCGTCGCTCGGTTTCGGCGCCAGCGAGAGCTTCGGTGGCGAGCAGCGCCAACGCGTTGGAGCTCCAGGGTTGACGCGCTGCCGCGAGCCGTCCGATCAAGGGGGCTGGGCCGATGACGTAGCCGACTCGCAGCCCGGCCAGCCCCCAGACTTTCGTCAGGCTGCGCACCGAGACCACGCCGGGTAGGTCCGCTCGCCCGGCCACGCCGTCGGCGTCGGCGAGGAATTCGGTGAACGCCTCGTCCACCACGACGACGCGCCCCGGGCGGGCGAGGCGTTCGATCACACTCAACGGGTCCAGCACACCGGTCGGGTTGTCCGGGCGTCCCAGTACCACCAGGTCGGCGGCGTCAGGGATCGCGGCCGGGTCGAGCGCCCAGTCGCGCTCCGGCGACCGGAAGACCCGCGTGACCGGCACGTCCGCGGCTCGCAAGGCCGCTTCCGGTTCGGTGAACGAGGGATGCACGCAGGCCGCGAGCCGGGGCCGTAGGACCTGCGCGATCAGCCAGAACGCTTCAGCGGCGCCGTTCACGGTGAGGCACTGCTCGGGCGGGCGGCCATGCCGTGCGGCTGCGGCGGCCCGTGCGGCGGTGTCGTCGGGGTAGGCGGCAAGGTCGGCGGCCGCGGCGGCCAGACGCTCGGCCAGCCACGTCGGCGGCCCGGGGAGCACATTCACCGCCAGGTCGACCACGCCGTCGGGTACCTGGGTGTCGCCGTGCTCGCGCAGCTCGGGGAACGACGCGGTGTCGTTCGGCGACGCGTCGGAGGGCTCGACCGCCCGCTCGACGGCATCAGGCTCCAGCCGAACCGTCCGCCCGGCCACCACCAGCAGGACCTCGTCGGCGACCGCGGACAGCTCTTGCAAGCACAGGCCGTGCAGATCCACATAGGCCCGCGCTCCGGCACCCATCACGTGGGGACCGAGACCAGGCTGGCCGGCGATGATCAAGACATCGCGGTCGCCGTCGACCACCGCGGTGATGAACTCCCGTAGCCGAGTCAGGATCGCCTTCTCGGCGTCGTCGCGGCGGCCCGGGTCCGGGGCATCGTCGCCGACGACGAAACCCGTCTCCTCCAACGACTCGACCAACCACGTGTCGAGCGCGTCCACCAGCACGAACGCGCCCGGCCCGGCCTCGCTCACGGCGGCAGCCAGGTCGAACGACTCGATGGTGCGCCAATCGGCCGGACGGTCGGCACGGTGGCGCCGTACCCGGGCGGCGAACTCGTCGTCGCGCACGACGGCCGGGGCCACCACGACCACGGGCCGTCCACTCGCGCTCGCGCGCCGGACGGCCAGCCCCGACTTCCCGGACTTCTGTCCACCGACCAGCACGCTCAGGCGTCCCATGTGTTCTCCTCGGTCACAGCAACCCTTCCCGGGCGAGGCCGGCGACGACGGCGGTCACCGTCAGGTTGGTCAGTGCCACCCCGGCGCCGAACATGTCGCCGGTGATCCCACCGATCCGACGCTTGGCCACCCCGCGGACCGCGAGCACCGGGACAACGGCGGCGGCGAGCACCACCGGCGCCCACCAGCCGGTACACGCGACGACCGCCACGCCGACGGTGCCGTTGGCCACGGCCATGCCGGCCGGTCCCACCGGGTACAGGTGCGCGCTCTTGCTGTCCGGCCGGACTTGCGGCAGCGCGAGTTCGAGCACCAACGGCGACGCCCGGCCCACGACGTGACCGGCCACGAGCACCCGAGCCACGTCGGCCAGGTCGCCGGCACCGAAGCCGAGCAGGATCGCCACGCGCAGGAGGAGGTCACTGACCAGGGCGACGATGCCGTAAGTGCCCATCCGGCTGTCGCGCATGATCTCGAGCCGCCGGTCGACGGTCGCGCCGCCCCACAACCCGTCCGCGGTGTCGGCCAACCCGTCCTCGTGGAAGGCGCCGGTGACCAACACCGTCGCCACGACGCTCAGCACGGCGCCAGCGGCGGGGCCCAGCGTCGTCGTGCCGACCCACCACGTGGCGACGCCCACCGCTGCCACGATCGCGCCGACCAGCGGGTACCACATGGTGGACCGGGAAAGGCCGGCATCCGGTGGATCGATACGTCCCACCGGGATGCGCGTGAGGAACCCGATGGCCGCACGCAGCCCGCGAACCGCCGACATCAGTAGTCGATGCCGCGACGGGCGAAGATGCCGCGGTCGTAGGCGTGGGACACCTTGCGCATCTCGGTGACGGTGTCGGCCAGATCGACCAACGCCGCTGGGGCGTCCCGGCCGGTACACATGACGTTGACGGTCTCGACCCGGCCGCGGATCGCGTCCACGACCTCGTCGGTGTCGATCCAGCCCCAGTTCATCGGGTAGGTGATCTCGTCAAGCAAGACGAACTGGTGCTCACCGTTAGCCAGGAGGTTCCGGGTGTGCCGCCACGCCTCGACGGCGCGGGCTTGCGACTCGTCGATGTCTTTGGACTCCCACGAGAACCCGTCGCCGAGCGTCCACCAGTCCGCGCCGAGCTCGCGCAGGATCGCCTCTTCGCCGGTTCGCCACTTGCCGGACTTGATGAACTGCACGACGGCGACGTTCCACTTGCGCGCCAGCGAGCGCATCGCGACCCCGAACGCCGCGGTGGACTTGCCCTTGCCGTGGCCGGTGTTGACCATCACCACGGAGGCGACGTTGACCCGTTCCGGCCGGGGCGGGCGTTCGGTCCGGGGCGCGTCACTCATGATCATTTCACCAATCGTCGAAGGAAATCGGTATCGAGGTGCTCGCTGACGGCGTCGGCCAGCAGGTCGTACGTGTCGTCCGCCGTGCGCCGGGGCCGATGGCCGAACAGCGCCTCCAGGACCGCCGGGTCCTCGAGCAGTCCGTGCAGGTACCAGCCGGCGACGTTGCCGTGCGCGACCACCAGCGCGTCCGCGGTGGCGACGTCCACGTGACCGTGCACGTCGGTGCGTCCGTGCCGGATCTCGTAACCGTCGACGTCCAGGCCGGCCAGCCCGTGCCACGGTGGTGCCAACCCGGCCGGGAGCCGCGCGCCCCGCTGCCGCACGATCTTGTCCGCCGCGAATGTCGTGGCCAGCGGCAAGAGCCCGAGCGCAGGCCCGGAGCCGTCCACACCGTGCGGGTCGTCCAGGCTGGTTCCCAGCAGCTGCAGCCCGCCGCAGACACCGAGGACGGACACGCCGGCACCGGCAGCGGTGCGCACCGCGTCGTCGAGCCCGGTTCGCCGCAACCAGGCGAGGTCGGCAGCCACGTGCTTCGACCCGGGCAGGATCACCATCGACGCCCCGTGCAGCGCCGCCGGCTCGCGGGCCCACCGGACGTCGGCCACCTGCTCGAGTGGGACGAACTCGTCCAGGTTGGAGGCCGCTGGGTAGCGCACGACGGCGACGGTAGGCCCGTCGGGCCGCGCCGACGTGTCGTGCAGTGCGGCGCCGTCCTCGTCGGGCAGATCGTGGCGCAGCATCGGCACGACGCCGATGGTCGGCACCCCGGTCAACCGCTCGAGCTGCTCCGGCGCCGGCGGCAACAGCCGGGCATCGCCGCGGAACCGGTTGAGCACGAAACCGGCGATCCGGGCCCGTTGACGCTCGGGCAGCAGCGACCACGTGCCGTACAGGTGCGCAAACGCTCCGCCGCGATCGATGTCGACGGCCAGCAACACCGCGGCGTCGGCGCGTTCGGCCACCCGCATGTTGACGATGTCGTCAGCGGCGAGGTTGATCTCCGCCGGGCTGCCCGCCCCTTCGATGACCACCACGTCGAACTCGTCGAGCAGATCGGCGAGCGCGTTCTCGACGACGGGCCACAGCGCCCGGCTCCGCGACCGCCACGGACGGCGCGACAGCTCGTGGTCGACCTGACCGAGGCGGACCACCTGGCTGCCGCCCGCTTCCGGTTTGAGCAAAATCGGGTTCATCCGAACGTCGGGTTTCACACCGGCGGCACGCGCTTGTAGCCACTGGGCGACGCCGATCTCGCCGCCGTCCACGACGCGCGCGTTGTTCGACATGTTCTGCGCCTTGAACGGCGCGACGCTCATGCCCTGCCGGGCCAGCCAGCGGCACAGCGCGGTGGTCAGCAGGCTCTTGCCCGCCCAACTGGTGCAGCCTTGGATCATGATCGCGGTCATCGGCGCCACCAGGCCCCGACGGCCGCCCGCACGGCCGCGACGACGGCCATCCCGCCGGCCAGCGCTACGCCGCGACGTCGAACGAGCCGCAGCGCTGTATCGGTGTCCGCCGGCGTCGGGGACGGCCGGTGACGGGCCAGGACGTAGCTGCCGGGCTTGTCCAGGCGCACCCCCAACCGCAACGCCAGCGCCGCCATCGGCCAGCCTGCGTTCGGCGATGGCGTCCTGGCTGCTTCGCGGCGCAGCGTGGCCAGCCGCACGCCCGGCATCGCCAGGCCCACGCCGGTCATCCGGGCAGGGACGAGATTGAGCAGGTCGTCGACGCGCGCTGCGATCATGCCCGCGTGTCGCCAGCGTGGTGTCCGGTAGCCCCAGACCGCGTCCGCGGTGTTCGCGTACCGGTACAAGGCGGCAGCCGGCAGCCCACCGAGGCCGAACCACAGCAGCGGCGCGATCACCGAATCGGACAAGTTCTCGCCCAGCGACTCGATCGCCGCCTGA
>NZ_DAHVSH010000194.1:0-10516 GCF_027324685.1 Haloactinopolyspora sp. | reverse complement strand
CAACGGCACCCGCGGGTCGTTCGCGCCGTGAATGACGAACAGCGGCGTGTCGATGGCGTGAACGTACGTCAGCGGCGAGGCCTGGATCAGGAACTCACGGTCATCCGCGAGGCTCCCGTACTCCCGCTCGCGAACGGCCCGGCGCGCACGGCTGCGACAACAGCTGGTCCCTTACCTGTTCATCACGCCCAACCTCATCCTGTTCACACTGTTCATGTTCGTCCCGATCATCGGGTCGTTCTACATGAGCTTGAACGACTGGACCTTGATGGGTGAGTCGACGTTCGTCGGCCTGGCGAACTTCATCGACTTGTTCACCGACGGGGTGTTCTGGCAAGCCTTCGCCAACACCGGCTACTACGTCGCCGGAACCGTGCCCACCACGATGGGGCTGGGCCTGCTGATCGCGATCGGTTTGAACCGGCAGTTGCCCGGGCGGACGTTTCTGCGGGCGATCTATTTCGTCCCCGTCTGCATCTCGCTGGTCGCCGTCGGCCTGATCTCACTCTGGATCTTCAACGACAGCTACGGCGTGCTGAACAATCTGCTCACCACGGTGGAACTGCCCGCGGTGCCGTGGCTGTCCTCGGCGACGTGGGCGATGCCCTCCCTGATCATCGTCACCATCTGGATCCGCCTCGGCTTCAACATGGTGGTCTATCTCGCCGCGCTGCAGGCCATCCCGACCGAGTTGATCCAAGCGGCCAAGGTGGACGGCGCGAGCAGTTGGCAGCGTTTTCGGTACATCACCTGGCCGCTGCTGGCGCCGACGTCGTTCTTGCTGGTGATCCTCAACGTCATCTTCTCGCTGCACGTGTTCGACCTGATCCTGGTCATGACCAACGGCGGCCCGGGCTTTTCCACCACCGTGCTCGTGCAATACATCTACCGCGAGGCGTTCCAGTCAGGCGAGATGGGCTCGGCCAGCGCCGTGGGCGTCGTGCTCTATCTGCTCCTGATGGCTTTCACGCTGACGTATTGGCGCCTGTCCCGACAATCCACGAATGCGGTCTGAACCCGCACGGACAACGGCATGGAGAACGGCATGGTAGTCGAGGTGCAACCTCCCACCGCCGAACGAACCGATCGGCGTCGAGGCACCAAGCAGCGGACCCGGCTGCCCCGGGGCGCCGACCTGGTCATCTGGCTGGCGTTGGTATGCGGGGCGGGGATCATGGCGTTCCCGCTGTACTGGATGTTCGCTACCGCGGTCCGCCCGGCGGGAGAACTGTTCACCGGTGAGTTCGACCTGATCCCGTCCGCACTGGCGTGGAGCAACTTCAGCGAAGCGTGGGGCAAACTGCCGTGGGGAACTTTCTATCAGAATTCGGTGATCATCGCGGTCATCGGTACCTGCCTGACCGTCTTCATCAACCTCTTGGCCGGGTACGCATTCGCGAAATACTCGTTCAAGGGTCGTGACGTCATCTTCATCCTCATGATCAGCACGCTGATGGTGCCGATTCAGGTGATCCTCGTCCCGACCTTCATGGTGGTCTCCGAGATGGGGCTGGTGAACTCGATCTGGGGCGTCATTCTGCCGCGTGGCGCCGAGGCGTTCGGGATCTTTCTGGTCCGCCAGTATCTCGTCTCGATGCCGAATGAACTGATGGAGAGCGCGCGGCTGGACGGCGCGAGTGAATTCCGCATCTTCTGGTCGATCGTCTTGCCGCTGTGTAAACCCGTGATCGCGGTACTGACGATCTTCACCTTCATGTGGCGCTGGAACGACTTCGTCCTGCCGCTGGTGACCATGCAGGATCAGTCGTCGTTCACTGTCCCACTCGGGCTGAATTTCGCGAAGGGCCTGTACTACACGGACTGGACCGGAGCGATGGCGATGACACTTCTGTCCATCATTCCCATGTTGATCGTCTTCGTCATCTTCCAGCGCTCCTTCGTCCAAGGCATCGCGAGCTCGGGCATGAAGTGAGTGCTGGGCACGAGTACACTGGGCGGGTTCGTCACACTGGTCGAACAACGTCACAACAAGGGGGTTGCCGTAACGATGACCGTGTCGCGAGCGACCTTGGCCGACCAGGTGGCGAAAGAACTCATCGCGCGGATCGAACGCGATGGCTTGCGTCCCGGTGACGAGATTCCACCCGAGGCTGAGCTCGCCCGCGAGTTCGACGTCAACCGCTTGGTGATTCGCGAGGCGGTGCGCACTCTCGTCGCGCGCGAGATCCTCATTTCCAGCCAGGGCCGACCTTCCCGGGTGCGAATTCCGTCAGCGCGGGTCTTCGCCGAGATGCTCGATTTCCGGGTGGCCCAGCAATCCCTCGATCTCGACGATCTCCTCGAGACACGACGGCTGATCGAAAGCGAACTCGCCCGCCGTGCTGCTGAGCGCGTGAAGCAAGGCCTGGTGACGCTCGACTCGGCCCAGGAGTTGGTCGATCGGATGGCCGCCTCGGCCGATGACCGTGAACGCTTCGTCGAACTCGATGTCCGCTTTCACGCCCTCATCGCCGAGGCCTCCGGCTCGACCTTCCTCCAACTCATTCTCACCTCGCTGGAATCGGTGCTGTTGCGGGCCAGACGCTCCACCTACGCTGCTCGGGAACGGCGCAACGAGGGCCACGACGCGACGGTGACGGCGCACGGCCGCATCCTGCACGCCATCCAGGCCGGCGAACCGCACGAAGCAGCGGCCGCGATGGAAGAGCACCTCCGAGAGACTCAGCGTGACGTCACGTGGGACGCCTGAGACGTCATCCCCCGGCGCCGGCGCGCTTGGACGCGGTGTCTGCGATGCGCCGCAGCGCGTCCAGGTGCCCAGCCAGCGCACGCCGGCCGGACTCGGTCAGAGACAACCAGGTACGCGGCCATTTGCCGACGTACCCCTTACGCACGGCGACGTAGCCGGCCTCTTCCAAGACGGAGGCGTTTTTCGACAGGGCAGACTTCGACAACTCGCAATACTCCTGGACGGCGCGGAACTCCGCCTCGTCACTACCGGACAAGAACGCGGCGATCCGTAACCGCGTAGTGCCGTGGAACAACTCGTCGAGACCGTTGCTCATCGAAGCACCGACCCACGACGGGCCAGGACGATCCAGAACATGGCGCCGCCCACGATGCCGGCCATGACGTAGATCCAGCGCATGTCGGCTGAGGGGGTGATCCCGCAGATGAACACCGCGACGCCGCAAGCCAGGTACGTGGTCGCCTCATTGCGCGCCGGGCCGCGCAACCCTCGGATGCCCTGCCGACGGCGCGTGACCAGGAGCAGGACTCCCACGCCGACCCAGCAGACAACGGCGATCGCCACCGCGGCGAGCCGCCACCCCGTGGTGAATGGTGCGAGACCCAGGGAGCAAAGGCCAGCGGCCATGAGGATCCCGCTCACGGGAGGTTGCCATGCCGGCAGTCGAAGTCGGTGCGAGGCTGTCTCGGATTCATGTGCGACTGCCAGCGCGTCGCGCGCTTGCTGCGGTTCCATGCGGGCACGCTAGCAACTAGTTTCCTTATAGGCAACTAGTTGCTTGTGCCATCGCGGCACTCGGCCGGTTCCTCGATGCAACGCCCGTCCTGTGTCACGCGAGATCTTCACCCGCCTCCAGGCCCCCGGCCCTGGGTCGACCGGACCGACCAGGAACTGGCCGCCGGTGGCGAGCGGCGGCGCGCCACCGGCAAATGTGACCCGTTCGGAGTATTTTCGGTTCTGATGCCCCCGACCTTCTCGCCGACGGGTCCCGAGGCGGTCGAGCGGCTGCTGCGTGATCGCGATCACCCTGAGTTCTCGCAGCGTTTGGCGCGAGTGAGTGACCGGACACTGGCTCAGGCGATGAAGCGACTAGGCCGCCGAGACCTGCTCACAGTGTTCACGGCACTGCCCGGAAGCCGCGCTGAGCGCGTCTTCATCCTGCTCGCCCAACCGGTTCGCCGCGAGCTGCTCCAAACGCTGCCTCAGGATCGCGCCGCGGCGCTCTTCGCCGCCTTGGACCCTGACGACCGGGCAGCGTTGGGCAACCAAGTGCCGTCGTCGTTGGCGGCCGCCTGGCTCGAAGCGTTGGAACCGAATGAGCGAAGCCTGACCGAACGGCTCTTGAAGCACCCACCCGACTCGGTCGGCCGGGTGATGAGCCCTGAAGTGGTCGCAGTCCGAGCCGACCTCACCGTAGGCACGGCGTTGGACGTGGCCCGCCGCGGCGCCGAAACGGCCGAGACGATCTACATGCTCCCGGTCATGGACGACACCAACGCGGTGCTCGGCGTCGTCAGCCTGCGGCGGCTGCTGGCCAGCGATCCGGCTACGCCGGTGTCCGACGTCATGACCAGGCCAGCCGTGGTGTTCAGCGCCAGCGAAGATCAGGAGCTTGCATCTCGCGCGTTCGTCGACGCCGGGCTCATCGCGGCCCCGGTGGTCGGCCCCGACTGACGGCTCGCGGGGGTGCTTACCGTCGACGACGCCATGCGGATCCTGCAGGAAGCCGGTGAGGAGGACCTCGCTCGCGGGACCGGAACCGAGCGCCTTCCCCGTTCCTATCGGGTGACCTCAGTGTTCGACCTGATGCGTTCCCGGGTCGGGTGGCTGTTGGTACTCATTGTCGCTGCCACCCTCACCGTCAACGTGCTGGACCATTTCCAGCACCTCCTTGACCAGGTCGTGGTACTCGCGCTGTTCGTGCCGCTGCTGATCGGCACGGGCGGCAATGCCGGCGCCCAGTCGGCGACCACGGTCGTGCGTGCCATGGCTGTCGGCGATATCAGTGGCGGCGACCACCTGCGAGTCTTCCTGAAAGAGACCAGCACCGGGCTCGTGCTGGGTTCGCTCCTCGCCGGGGTCGGCTTCCTGCCCGCCGCTGTCTTCGCCGGCCGCTCCATCGCCGTCGTGGTCTGCGTCGCACTGGTCGCCATCTGCGTGCTCGCCACCGCGGTCGGGTCGCTCATCCCGATGCTCGCGCGCCGGCTCGGTATCGACCCGGCCGTGGTCAGCGCCCCGTTCATCAGCACCATCGTCGACGCCAGCGGCCTGATCGTCTACTTTCTGGTCGCACGGGCGGTCCTCGGGCTGAACTGACGCCAGCATCGATACCGCGGGCCGAAGAAGGTCGTGGACGTCATTCACGCGCGGGTCGTAGGGGCCGTTGTGCCTTCCGAGGCTTCGCCAACATGCCGGGCTCCGGCGTGCAGCCGTTCCACCCCGCCGACGGCAGGTCTGATGCGAGAAGCAGCGAGAGCTTCTCCGCGTCGGCGCTCCCTGGCTCGGGGTGGTAGATGACGAGCATCTGCCCGTCCGTCCCGGTGACGGGCAGCTTCTCTCGGTACAGCGTGAGTTCGCCCACCACCGGATGCTCGATGGACATCATCGCGCCTTCGCGGCGGGCGACGTCCTGGCGACCCCATAGCTCGCGGAAGCGCCGGCTGGCGATGGAGAGATGACCGACGAGGTCCACGAATCGCTGGTCGTCCACATCGACCCCGACAGAGCTGCGGAACCCGGCGACGAGCCGCGCAGTGACCTCGTCCCACGCGGGGTAGAGCGCCCGCTCGGCGGGATCGAGGAAGACGTCGGTCAACCGGTTGTTGCCGACGACGAGCCTGGGTGACAGCGCGGCTGCGTACGCGTTCGCGGCCAGGACGTCGAAGTACCGGCCCTCCACGAAGGCCGGGAAATCCATGGTGTCCACCAAGACACGGATCCCGGGCGGAACCGTCTCCTTGCGAGAACGCCGGCGTGACGCGCGCGGACGGGGCTGGGCGAGAGACAGCAGATACTCGGTACCGGCGTCATCGAGCTGCAGAACCCGGGCGAGTGAGTCGAGCACCTGCCGCGACGGGCTGCGGTCCCGGCCCTGCTCGAGCCGCAAGTAGTAGTCAGCACTGATGCCGGCGAGGATGGCGACCTCCTCACGCCGGAGGCCGGGCACCCGGCGGATGCCGATCTGCGGCAGTCCGACCTGTTCCGGCGTGATCAGTTCGCGGCGTGCACGCAGGTACTCGCCCAACAGATTCACCTCGGCCATACCGATCACCTTAGGCACGACAGCCGTACGTGCCTGGTCCTCTCACTCCCAGGATCACTGGTGTACTGCCGCGTCCCGCCCGACGAAGCGAGGCTGAAAGCATGAGCACACTCGCACTCGTCACAGGCGCGACCTCGGGCATCGGTCGCGCCTTCGCCGACCGCCTGGTCTCCGAGGGATACGACGTGATCGCCGTCGGACGTGACACGACTCGGCTGGACGAGCTGGCCGCAACTCACCCACGCGGCGCGATTCGCCCACTCGCCGCCGACCTGTCCACGACCGATGGCGTCGAGGCGGTCGCCGCAGCGGCCTCGGGCGAGCCCGTCGACCTGCTGGTCAACAACGCCGGCGTCGCGCACTACATGCCGCTGGCCGACCTGCCGGCGAATCAGGCCACCGAGGTCGTCAACGTCAAGGTTCTCGCCCCGACGCTGCTGGCGCGAGCTGTACTGGGCGGAATGCTGGAACGCGACACCGGGACGATCATCAACGTCGCCGGCATGATCGCCTTCAGCGGCCCCGCCCCGTCGTCCGTCATGCCCCGGCGCGCCGTCTACGGCGGCGCTCTGGCCCACCTGCTCGCCCTCTCCCAGCTCCTCGCAGCCGAGCTGGACGGCACCGGCATCAGGGTCCAGGCCCTCTTGCCTGGCGTCGTGGCCACCGAGTTCCATACTCGTCAGGGCATCGACCTCAGCGCGCTACCCCGCATGTCCCCGGCTGACGTCGTCACCGCCAGCCTGCGCGGGCTCGAGCTCGGCGAGACCGTCACCGCGCCTGGCGTCGAGGACACCTCGCTGCTCGATGCGGTGTTCGCCGCCGACCTGGCCGCGTTCGGTGGGCAGAGTCCTGAGCTGGCCACCCGGTACCGAGGCTGAGGGCCCCGGCCGGGTCAGGGTGCGGCCAGCGATCCGGCCGGCTCGGCGTCGGCGGCGCGAACCCTGCGGCGATAGCTCGCGGGTGAGATGCCGACCTCGCGCTTGAACGCGTTGCTGAAGGCGCTCTCGGATCCGTACCCGAGCTGAGCTGCCAAGGCGCTGATACGGGTGTCGCCGTCACTGAGTGCGCGCTGGGCCTGCAGCATGCGCCACTGACTCAGATAGGTCAACGGGGGCAACCCGGCGACCCTGCGGAAGCGCTCGGCGAACGAGGCACGCGACATCGCGCAGGCCCGGGCCAGTTCCGCCAAGCCCCATGATCGTCCCGGCTCGGTGTGCATCAGTGTGACCGCGGGGCTCAGCCGCTTGTCGGCCAGCAACTGCAACCAGCCGGAAGGAAGAGCTTCGGCCTGTTCGAGATAGGCCCGCAGCATCTCCAGCAACAGGAGCTGACCGTACTGCCGGACGGCGAACGCAGAACCAATCCGTTGCCGGGCCAGTTCGCTGAACAGGCGGTTCACGGTGTCACGCAGTCCTGCGGCACCGGGCTCGGCTCCCCGCACGTGCGAAACCGGGGGCAGGGCCTGCCGCAGCAGCGCCTCTCCGCCCGGGTTGAGATCGATCCGCCCGCCGAGGAAGGCGTCTTCGTGGTGCGGGTCAGCGCCCAGCATCGCGGCCAACGGCAGGTCGGGCTGCCGTTCGTCGGGCGTAACGTCCATCGGGCCGCCGCGCAGCTCCAGCCATTGGCAGTTGTTGAGTATTCCGACGTCGCCGGCCGCCAACTCGATGGGAGCATCCAGTCCGTCGGTCCGCAGTCTGGCCCGGCCGGAGAGCATGGCGACGAACTTCAACGGGTGCGTGATCGGCGCACTTGACACCCATGGGCCGCGCGCGGCGAGTCCGCCGGTGAGCACCCCCTGGACTTCGATGAGCGAGAACACCTCGGACAACTGGTCGCCAGCCACGGCCATACTCTCGCTCAACTATTCAAGACTCGCAACCATTCACCGTCCAGCCCGTGACCAGGAGCATGGATTCATGCCTTACACGACAACGCAACAGCAACCCATCGCAACGGAGTTCACCGCAGCGTCCACTGTCGACGACGTACTCGCCGGCATCGACCTGAGCGGCCGCAACGTCGTCATCACCGGCGGGCACACCGGCCTCGGCCGGGAGATGACCCGAGCGCTCAGCCGCGCCGGGGCGGCAGTGACGGTCGCCGCCCGGAACCCGACCAAGGCAGCCGCTGCTCTCGACGACATCCCCGGCGTCGAGACGCACCGGCTCGACCTGGTCGATCCAGACTCGATCGACGCCTTCGTGACCCACTTCCTCGGCACCGGCCGCCCACTGCACATCCTGATCAACAATGCCGGCATCATGGGCGGGGCGCTGGCCCGCGACAATCGTGGATACGAGTACCACTTCGCGGCCAACCACCTCGGGCATTTCCAGCTCACCAACGGGCTGCTGCCCGCGCTGCGAGCAGCTGGCGGCGCGCGAGTGGTCACCATGACCTCCGGCGGGCACCGTCTGACCGACATCCGTTGGGACGACCCGAACTTCGAGCACTCCGAATACGACGGCCACATCGCCTATGGGCAGTCGAAGACAGCCAACGTGCTGTTCACCGTCGAACTGGACCGTCGGTGGTCCGCTGATGCGATCCGCGGCTATGCGGTACATCCGGGCATCATCGTCACCACGAACCTCGGACCGGCACGCGGAGCAGGCGAGGACCCGACGTTCTCGGCGGAGTGGATGCAGATGCTGCGCAGCCAGGGTTTGTTGGACGACGACGGCAACGCGGTGATCGCTCCGGAACTGGGCCTCAAAACCCCCGAGCAGGGAGCCAGCACCGCGGTGTTCGCGGCCACCAGCCCCCTGCTCGCCGACATCGGTGGGGTCTATCTCAAGGACAACGACGTAGCGCCGGTCGATGACACCCCGCCCACCACCGAGTTCGACGGACCCCCGCCGACCGATGTGGCACCGCACGCCATCGATCCAGCGTCAGCCCAGCGCCTCTGGAGCATGAGCGAGCAGCTGCTCAGCGCCTAGGTCGACGTGCGGGTCCGAGGGGACGGCCGGGGACTGGCGCCGAAGTGAACCGCCGGCGGCCGGTTGGAGTCAGCTATGCGTCAACCACCGGACAACCGCACGCCCGCCCTGTTGCCAATGCGCTTCGACCAGTTCCGCTGCCTTCCGGCGATCACCTCGACCGAGAGCTTCGAGGATGCCCGCGTGTTGTGTGTCGGCCTCGTGCCTCGACGTCACTTCCCGCATGTAGGTCAGCTCGTACCGGGAAAGGTTCATGCGCAGCCTCTTCACCATGGCGCTGAGCTTGCTGTTGCCGCCGAGGCTGACGAGCAGGTCGTGCCATTGGGAATCCAGTTGCCAGCGCCGAACGGCATCGACACACGCAGCGAGTTCAGCCATGGTTCGGCGCAACTGGTCCAGGACGGCTTCGTCCACGCCGGTCGCTGATCTGAGGGCGAGAGCTTCCAACGACGACAGGATCGGGTAGAGCTCGCCGGCTTCGGTGACGTCAAGGGGCCGGACGGTGAACCCGCGCGCCAGGGCCGACTGCAGGATCCCATCAGCTTCCAGCCGCAGTAGCGCTTCGCGGACCGGCGTGCGAGAGACCTGCAAGGTGCTACTCAGCCCGGCTTCGGTCAGGGCCGCACCGGGGGCGTACTCACCTGAGCAGATGAGAGTGACGATGCGCTCGTAGACCGCCTCACGAAGTGGCTGGCCCCGAGGAATCGGCTGGTCCGCGCTCGATGTTCGCGTCGTCATGATCGCACATCGTATACGATGCGCATCATGAGTGACATCCGCGCCGCGAACGTCGAAGCCGCCGCCACGATCATCGACTCGGTCTTTCTCCACACTCCGCACCTGGAAGATGCGTCGCTGTCGCAAGCCGTGGGTCGAGACGTCGTGGTGAAGCTGGAGACGATCAACCCGGTGCGCAGCTTCAAAGGCCGCGGGGCGAGTTACTTCATGGAGCAGGTGACGCCCGGGCAGCGCGTGGTCACCGCATCAGCGGGCAACTTCGGCCAAGCCATCGCCTACGCGGGACGCCGCCGAGGAATCGACGTCGCCGTCTACTGCGCGGACAACGCCAACCCCATCAAGGTCTCCAGAATGCAAGCGCTCGGGGCGCACGTCATCCAGACCGGGCCGGACTTCGACACCGCCAAACAAGCCGCGCGTGCGAGCACCGCAGGTGATCCGGACGTCGTGTTCGTCGAAGACGGTGACGCGCCCCGGATCACCGAGGGAGCCGGCACCATCGCGATCGAACTCGTCCAGGCCGAGCCGGACGTCATCGTGGTCCCCGTGGGCAACGGCGCGTTGGCCACGGGCATCGGCTGCTGGATCAAGGCTCACCACCCTGCGGTGAACGTCATCGGCGTCAGCGCCGCGGGAGCTCCGGCGATGGCCAGAGCTTGGCGAACCGGGAACCCCGACCCCGCCGATGCCGCGGACACCATCGCCGACGGAGTCGCCGTCCGCGTCCCGGTCCCGAGCATCGTCCCGGCCTTCCGCGCCTACGTGGACCAGATGCTCCTGGTCGACGACGCCACCATCGTCGAGGCGCTACACCTCATCCGCGACACCGTCGGGATGATCCTCGAACCGGCCGGCGCCCTCGGA
>NZ_DAHVSH010000176.1:0-20315 GCF_027324685.1 Haloactinopolyspora sp. | reverse complement strand
GAGCCCGGCGGATCGGTGCCGGCCCACGTCCACTCGTTCGAAGAGACCTTCCACGTGCTCGACGGCGTCGCGGTCGTCGACACGGCCGAGGGCTCGTTCCGGGTCGGCCCGGGCGACTACGGCCTGGTGCCGGTCGGCGTGCCGCATGCCTGGCGGGCCGACGGCGCCGCCACGTTCCGATGGGCGGAGATGCAGGGACCGCAACCCAGGACGCGCTACGGCGACGACACCGTCCTGGTCCCCGCGCTGCCCAAGAGCGACCCGATCCCGATCGACGTCCGCGACCCGCGCACCAGGGCGTTCGGGACCATCACGCCCGCGCACATGGACGCAGGAAAGCAGAGTCAACAGCTGCTGGCGGTGTCGGCCAGCATGCGCACCGCCCTGCTCGTCTACAGCGGGATCACCGTCAAGATGATGGTCGACAGCGATCTCGGCGCCCAGCTGACCTCGATGTTCATGGTGCAGTACGAGCCTGACGGCGTCGCGGGGGCGCACGACCACCCCTTCGAGGAGACCTATCTGATCCTCGAGGGCGCGACGGAGGCGACGTTCGACGGCGAGCGGTACCTGCTCGAGGTCGGCGACATCGCCTGGGCCGGCGTCGGGTGCGTGCACGCGTTCACCAACGCCGGTCAGGGCCGGGTGCGCTGGCTGGAGACGCAGGCTCCGCAGCCACCGCCCCGGTACTCCTACCGTTTCGCCCGGGACTGGGACTACCTGCGTCAGCAACTCGAACGCTCCGAGGAGGGCACCTGACATGGCGGATCCGAGAAGCGTGGTCGTGATCGGCGGGACGTCCGGGATCGGCCTGGAATTGGCCGGGCACTTCACCGCGAACGGCGACGATGTGGTGCTGACCGGCCGCGACCCCGGACGAGCGGCGGCTGTGGCGAAGGAACTCGACGGCTCGGCCCGCGGGGTCGGGCTCGACCTGACGCACCTGGACGCCATCGGTCCGGCGCTGACCGACGTGGGCTCCGTCGACAGTCTCGTCCTGGCGGCCGTGGACCGCGACGAGAACACGGCACGCGAGTACACCACCGCTTCCGCGCTCCGACTCACCACGCTCAAACTGGTCGGCTACACCGAGGTGGTGCACGTGCTGCTGCCGCGGATGGCCGCCGACGCCGCCGTCGTCGTGTTCGGTGGACTGGCCAAGGACCGGCCGTACCCGGGCTCGACCACGGTGTCGACGGTGAACGGCGGGGTCATGGGCATGGTCCACACCCTGGCCGTCGAGCTGGCGCCGATCCGGGTGAATGCGATCCATCCGGCCATCGTCGGCGACAGCCCGTACTGGAGCCGCAAGCCGCCGGAAGCCCTCGAAGCGTTGCGGTCGCGTACGCCCACCGGGCGGCTCGCCACCATGGCCGACGTGGTGGACGCGGTCGCGTTCCTCCTGCGCAACCCATCGGTGAATGGCGTGAACCTCAACGTCGACGGCGGCTGGCTCCTACGGTGAGCGACCAGGCCCGCTCCCCCGGTCTGCCCCGGATCGCCGTCGTCGGAACGGGCCGGATGGGGACGGCGATGGTCACCCGGCTGTCCGCGGCAGGCGCACGCCCCATCGTCTACAACCGCACCCGGTCCAAGGCCGAAGCGCTGGGCGACCTGGATGGTGTCTCGGTGGCCGACACCCCACGGGAGGCCGCCGGCGCTGAGATCGTCGTCGTGTCACTCGGTGACGACGCCGCCCTGCTCGCGACGTACCAGGGCGGCGACGGGCTCGTCTCCGGGCTGCGGAGCGGCAGCGTGATCGTCGACACGAGCACCGTCGACCCGCAGACCGTGCTGGCGCTGAGTCCGCAGGTCGAGGCCGCCGGCGGACGGCTGCTCGATGCCCCGGTGTCAGGGAGCGTGCAGCTGGTCGAGAAAGGCGAGCTGACGTTCATGGTCGGCGGCGACGCGGGGACCCTCGATCGGGTCCGGCCGGTCCTGGAAGTCCTCGGCCGGCATGTCTTCCACGTCGGCGGCCAGGGCGCCGGGGCGGTGATGAAGCTGGCCGTGAACACCGTCGTGATGGCGCTCAATCAGACGCTGTCGGAGGCACTCGTGCTGGCCGAGCGCGCAGGAGTCGAACGTTCCACGGCCTACGACGTGCTCGCCGCCAGCGCAGTGGGCGCGCCGTTCGTCCAGTACAAGCGACCCGCCTTCGAGCATCCCGATCAGACACCCGTGGCGTTCAGCCTGGACCTCGTCGCGAAGGATCTCGACCTCATCGTGCAACTGGCCGACCGGCTCGGCGTGCCGATGCACCAGGCGGTCGCCAACCGTCGCGTGGCCCGAGCCGCCATCGAGGCCGGCCTTGGCGCGAAGGACATGAGCGCCGTCGCCGGCTTTCTCGCGACCGACCAGGCGCGTCGCTGATCACGCCCCGACCAGTCAGTGTCGCCCGAGCCGGCGCTTCCAGGCGGCCGCCTCCTGCGCCCGCAACCGCGCGTCCGCCCTGCGGGCGTGGAACTCCGCCTCGCGGCCGAGCTTGCGCCAGCGGGTCACGCGCTGCTCGTCGAGTTCGCCGTCGGCCACCGCCGCGCGCACCGCACAGCCAGGCTCGGTCTCGTGCGCGCAGTCCCGGAACCGGCACTGCTCCGCCAGCTCCTCGATTTCGGGAAACGTAGTGGCCACGGCGGCGTCGTCGGCGACGATCCCGATGGAGCGCAAGCCCGGGGTGTCGATCACCACACCCCGGCCGGGAACGACGATCAACTGCCGGTGTGTCGTGACGTGGCGTCCCTTGCCGTCGCGCTCCCGGGTCGTGCCGGTCGCCACCATCGGAGTTCCGGCGACGAGGTTGGTGAGCGTGGACTTGCCGGCGCCCGACGGCCCCAGCAGAGCCAGCGTCCGCCCCGGGGCCAGCTGGGCGAAAAACGCCTCGACGCCGTCGCCGGTCGCAGCGCTCACGGCCAGCACGTCCACCCCTGGTGCCACCGCGGCGACCTCCGCGCGCATGCCGTCGGGGTCCGGCACGAGGTCGGATTTGGTCAGGATCACCAGCGGGCGGGCTCCGCTGGCCCAGGCGAGAACGAGCAGCCGCTCGATCCGGCCCAGGTCAGGGTCGGGGTCCAGGTGTTCGACGATCACCACGCGGTCGACATTGGCGACGACGACCTGGCCGTGTGACGTGGTCCCCGCGCTGTCGCGGACGATCGCGGTGCGGCGCTCGAGGACGGCGTCCAGGGTGACTCGGCCGTCCGGCCAGTCGCGGACCACGCACCAGTCGCCGACGGCGGGCATGGCCGAGCGGTCGGCGGCGCCCGCGCGCAGAACGTCGCCGCCGTACGTGGCCCGGATGGCGCCGGCGGCTCCGGCGAGATCCGCGCCGCCGCGGTCGATTCGGCAGACTCGGGCGGGCTGGTGCGAGCGTTCGTAGGGCGCGAAGGTCTCGGCGGTCTCCGGCGTCCAGCCGAGATCGAGCAAGCGATCGGGACATCGGTGCTGCGAGAAGTCGGACATGATGAGGCCCTTTCGGATAGCGAGGCCTCACGGAAAGCTCAGTGGCGTGCCGGCCTCGACGTGGATGAGAGCATGAACAACACGGTCACCGTCATGGCCGCTCACCTCCTCAAAGTTCCTACAGCGCGCTGCTCAGCTCACCGTAGAGCCAGCCCGTCCCGCGGTGCCACCAAATTTCGGCGTCTGCTCACCGCCCGGCGCCTGGCCCCGGTCATCTCGTCATCCGATCATTCCCGCCGTACGGTGAAACGATGGCAGCCACGCACGAGGTGACCAACCAGCCGCCCCCGCTGGCCGGCTACGACGTGTTCGCCGCCGACGCCGCTCTGGTCGAGGCGTACGACCGCTATGGGTCCGGTGACGACCGCGCCGAGCTTCATCGCCTCGGTAGGCTGGCCGGATCCGCCGAAGCCCAGCGGTGGGCCCGCGACGCCGACACCCATCCTCCCGTCCTCCGCACGCACGACCGCTACGGCCACCGCACCGACGAGGTCGAATTCCACCCGGCGTGGCACCAGTTGATGGGCACCGCCGTCGAGCACGGGATGCACGGTCGGCCGTGGGGTGACCCCAAGCCGGGCGCCCACGCCACGCGCGCTGCCCGGTTCCTGGTCTGGAGCCAGCTCGAGTCAGCACATCTGTGCCCGATCTCGATGACCTACGCCGCGGTCCCCGCGCTGCGCTCCGACCCGGCCATCGCTGCCGACTGGGAGCCGCGACTGGCCGCTGGGCCGTATGACCCGGGCTTGCGCGTGCCGCGTACCAAGACCAGTTCGCTCGCCGGTATGGCCATGACGGAGAAGCAGGGCGGATCGGACGTGCGAGCCAACACCACGCGCGCCGAACCGGCCGGATCAGGGTGGTACCGGCTGACCGGGCACAAGTGGTTCTGTTCGGCTCCCATGAACGACGTGTTCTTGATGCTCGCCCAAGCACCGGACGGGCTGACCTGCTTCGTCGTTCCGCGGATCCTCGACGACGGCACCCGCAACCCGTTCGCGATCCAGCGGCTGAAGGACAAGCTCGGCAACCGGGCCAACGCATCGGCGGAGATCGAACTGGACGCCACGTACGGGCAACGCCTCGGCCCCGAAGGCCGCGGCGTGGCCACGATCATCGACATGGTCGCCGCGACCCGGCTGGACTGCGTCCTCGGCTCAGCCGCGCTCATGCGCCGTGCGGTGGCCGAAGCCACGTGGCACGCCGCGCACCGTCGTGCGTTCGGCGCCCGGTTGGCCGACTCGGCGCTGATGCGCAACGTCCTGGCCGACATGGCGGTCGAGGCCGAGGCGGCGACCACGCTCGCCATGCGTCTGGCTGCCTCCGTCGACGCCGCCGACGACCCGCACGAGCAGGCCCTGCGCCGCATCGCCTTGCCGCTGGCGAAGTACTGGGTGTGCAAGCGAACCCCCACCGTGGTCGCCGAAGCGCTGGAATGCCTCGGCGGTAACGGCTACATCGAGGACAGCGACCTGCCCAGGCTCTACCGCGAAGCGCCGCTGAACTCCATCTGGGAGGGCGCGGGAAACATCCAGGCCCTCGACTTGCTGCGGGTGCTGGCCCGCGAGCCCGACGCCGTGGCGGCGTGGCGGATGGAAGTCGAGGCCGCCAAGGGCCAGAACCGTCACTTCGACGACACGTTGAACGACACCCTCGCGCTGCTGGCCGAGACGGCTACGTCACCGGAGTCCGCGACCGGGCACAGCCGTCTGCTGGCCGAGCGCATGGCTACACTCTTGCAGGCCAGCCTGGTGGTGCGGTTCGCACCGAGCGCCGTCGCGGACGCGTTGTGCGCCGGTCGCCTCGGCAGCCTCGCCGGAACGTTCGGCACGTTGCCGTCCGGCGTCGACACCGTGGCGGTGCTGGCGCGAGCCACCCCCGCAGTGGAGAGCGCGGAGAGGATGGACACGTGATCTGTGTCGCTTGCCGGGAGGCTCGGCACGACGAATGCCCTGCGCACGAGAAAGGCCGCTCGTGGTGCGACTGCCAGCACCGAACCGGTGATCAGCCGGCCGAGCCGGCCACCGGCCATGCCTCTGAATGATCGGTCACCGCGACGCCATCGCCGCAGCCGTCGGTCCTCGATCTGAGACGACTACGTCCGGATCGTGGACCGAAGGTTCGTCTTGCGGGGTGGCTCATGACAACATCTCCGACATGCTGTCCGTATCGCTCCTGCTGCTGGTGAGTCGACGTCACGTCGACTACGGCCGCATGGACAGCATGCTGTGTCGGGCGCACTGACCGCCACCGGTTGTTGATTCAAGCCGGGCGCGCGACGCGCCGACACACCAGGTCACCGTCGAT
This sequence comes from Haloactinopolyspora sp., assembly GCF_027324685.1. NCBI lineage: Bacteria > Bacillati > Actinomycetota > Actinomycetes > Jiangellales > Jiangellaceae > Haloactinopolyspora > Haloactinopolyspora sp. The sequence continues at coordinate 14,552 of NZ_DAHVSH010000176.1, read as the reverse complement.
CTGATCGCATCGGACGGACGTGCGTCCCCTTCTCCAACGAGGACACGCTGTCCATGTCAGCTACCCAGCCAGCAACGCCACCAGCCGCCAATCCGGCCACCAGACCAGCCACCACCACCCGGCAAGCCCGCAGCCGCGGCCCTCGCGGGCAGGGCCAATGGGCGCTCGGCCACCTCGAGCCGCTCAATGCCAACGAACGGACGAAGAAGGACGACGACGGCCTCAACGTCCGCGCCCGGATCGAGAACGTCTACAGCAAGACCGGCTTCGCCGGCATCGACCCCCAGGACCTGCGCGGGCGGTTCCGCTGGTGGGGCCTGTACACCCAGCGCCGTCCCGGCATCCCCGGCGGCAAGACCGCCGTTCTCGAGCCGCACGAGCTCGACGACGAGTACTTCATGCTCCGGGTGCGCATCGACGGCGGCGCGCTCAGCGTCGACCAGCTCCGGGTGATCGCCGAGATCTCCACGACCTATGCGCGCGACACCGCCGACGTCACCGACCGGCAGAACATCCAGCTGCACTGGGTGCGCATCGAGGACATGCCAGCCATCTGGAGCAAGCTCGAAGCGGTGGGGTTGTCCACGACCGAAGCCTGCGGTGACACCCCGCGCGTGATCCTGGGCTCCCCCGTGGCCGGCATCGCGGCGGACGAGGTGATCGACCCCACGTGGGCGATCAACGAGATCAGCCGCCGCTACGTCGGCTCGCCGGAGTTCTCCAACCTGCCGCGCAAGTACAAGTCGGCCCTGAGCGGGCTGCCCGACATCGTGCACGAATCCAACGACGTCGCGTTCGTCGGCGTCGACCACCCGGAACACGGCCCCGGCTTCGACGTGTGGGTAGGCGGCGGGCTCTCGACCAATCCCAAACTCGCGGTGCGACTGGGAGCTTGGGTTCCGCTGGAGGAGGTTCCCGAGGTCTGGGCGGGTGTCACCGGCATCTTCCGCGATTACGGCTACCGGCGGTTGCGCAACCGGGCTCGACTGAAGTTCCTGGTGGACGACTGGGGCCCGGAGAAGTTCCGGGAGGTCCTCGAATCGCCGGAATACCTGGGCCGCAGACTGCTCGACGGCCCGGAAGTCCCGCCGACCGCGCAACCGTACGATCACATCGGCGTTCACGAGCAGAAGGACGGCCGGTACTACGTCGGTGTGGCACCGACAGTCGGCCGGGTGTCCGGCACGGTGCTGAGCAAGCTGGCCGATGCGGTCGAGGCAGCCGGCTCGTCCCGGATCCGCACCACACCGCACCAGAAGCTCGTCGTCCTCGACGTCGAGGCCGAGGCGGTCGAGCCGTTGATCGAGCAGCTCAACGGCATCGGACTGCAGGCACGTCCCAGCGTCTTCCGCCGGCACACCATGGCCTGCACCGGCATCGAGTACTGCAAGCTCGCCATCGTCGAGACGAAGGGGCTCGCGGCGAAGACCGTGGCCGCGCTGGAGTCCCGCCTCGCCGACGTCGACGGCCAGCTCGACGTGCCCATCACCTTGAACGTCAACGGCTGCCCGAACTCGTGCGCTCGCATCCAGGTCGCCGACATCGGCTTGAAGGGGCAGATCGTCAAGGGCGAGGAGGGCTTCCAGGTGCACCTCGGCGGCGGGCTCGGACTCGACGCCGGATTCGGGCGCAAGCTGCGCGGCCACAAGGTGACCGCGGACGAACTGCCTGACTACGTCGAACGGTTGGTCCGTCGATTCCTCGACCAGCGCCAGGCCGGCGAGCGGTTCGCCCAGTGGGTGGCCCGGGCCGACGACGAGGACCTGCGATGAGGCGGCGGTCATGAGTGAGACCAGAGCCGCCATCATGCACTGCCCGTTCTGCGCTGAAGAGGACCTGTTCCCCACCGAGCAGGGTGGCTGGGAGTGCCGGTCCTGCTTACGCGTGTTCTCGGTGAAATTGCTCGGCTTGTCGGCTCGTAGGAGCGCAGGATGACCATTGCACCGACCAATGACCTCGAAGCGCTGGCCGCCGATGCCGCGCGAAACCTCGAAACCGCCGGAGCCGACGAGATCGTCCGGTGGGCGCACGAGACGTTCGGCGAGCGGTTCGCCGTGACCGCCTCGATGGCCGACGGCGTGTTGTCCCACGTCGCCTCGCGGGCTGTCCCGGGAATCAAGGTGCTGTTTCTCGACACCGGATACCACTTCCCCGAGACCATCGGCACCAGGGACGCGATCGCCGCCGCGTACGACATCGACGTCGAGACCATCACGCACCCGCTTCGCGTGCCCGAGCACGAGGCCGAGTTCGGCCAGCTCTACAAGATCGACGCAGACTTGTGCTGCTCGATCCGTAAAGTCTGGCCGCTGGACCGGGCGCTGCGGCCCTACGACGCCTGGGCCGGCGGGGTCCGTCGGGCCGAATCGCCCACGCGCGCCGACACGCCGGTGGTCTTCTGGGACCCCAAGCGCGGCAAGGTGAAGGTCAATCCGCTGGCCACGTGGAGTGACGAGCACGTCGACGACTACGTTCGCCGCCACGGCATCCTGGTGAATCCGCTGCGCCAGGTCGGTTACCTGTCGATCGGCTGCGAGCCGTGCACCCGGCCGGTGGCGCCCGGGGCCGATCCGCGCTCCGGACGGTGGGCCGGTACCTCGAAGACCGAGTGCGGGATCAACTGATGACCGCCCCCGAGCCGGTGATCGTTGGCGCCGAATGGTTGCCAGGGCAGCCAGAAAGCGCCAACGATCACGGAGAGGCGGACGGCCGCTATCCGCTGCTGCTCGACGTTTCGGGCAAGCCCGTGGTGCTGGTCGGTGGCGGGCCGGTTGCCGCACGCCGGGCGCATGCGCTGGTCGAGGCCGGAGCCGACCTGCACATCGTGGCACCCTACGTCTGCGAACCGCTGGCCGAGCTGATCGCGGCCGGACGGGCGCGGTGGTCGCCGCGCGACTACGCCGCCGGCGATCTCGATGGTGCGTGGCTCGTGCACACGGCGACCGGCGAGCACCATGTGGACTCCGCGGTCGCCGCCGCAGCCGAGGCCCTGCGTGTGTGGTGTGTGCGCGCTGATGACGCCGACGCCTCGGCAGCCTGGACGCCGGCGGTCGCCCGAGTCGGCGACGTGCTGGTGGCCGTCAGCGGCGGCGGAGATCCGCAGCGCGCGGTGCGGCTGCGCAACGCCGTGCAGACAGCGCTGGAGACCGGCGGGTTGCCGCTGCGTGCTGCCCGCCCCGCCACCGCCGGCTCGGTCGCGCTGATCGGCGGCGGCCCGGGTGATACCGGCCTGATCACGACCCGCGGACGGCGGTTGCTCGCCGAGGCCGACGTGGTGGTGGTCGACCGCTTGGCTCCTCGAGCCCTGCTCGACGAGCTCGACGACGACGTGCAGGTGATCGACGTCGGCAAGACGCCCGGCCACCATCCCGTGCCGCAGGAGGAGATCAACCGCCTGCTCGTCGAGCACGCGACCGCGGGTCGTCGAGTCGCCCGGCTCAAAGGCGGCGACCCGTTCGTCCTCGGCCGCGGCGGCGAAGAAGCCGCAGCCTGCCGCGAAGCGGGTGTGCCCGTCGAGGTGGTTCCCGGTGTCACCAGCGCCGTCGCGGTGCCCGCCGCCGCAGGCATACCCGTCACGCATCGGGGCCTGGCCAAACAGTTCACCGTCGTCTCCGGACACGAAGGTCTCGACTGGGCCAACCTGGCCGGAACCGAAGGCACGCTGGTCTTCCTCATGGGCGTCAGTTCGCTCGCCGACACGTCCGCGCAGCTGATCAGCCACGGCATGGACCCCGACACGCCGGCGGCGGTGGTGGAGGACGGCTTCGGCGCGAACCAGCGGGTCACCGCGGCTGCCCTGGCCGACATCGCCGCTCGTGCCGCCGAGGTGGGTGCGCGGGCACCCGCGGTGATCGTCGTCGGCGACGTCGCCGCGTACGCCACACCGTGATCCAGCCGTGACTTCACCGGCGCGACGCGCAGATCAGCGCGCCCGCGAAAAGGGCTGAACCGGCAGGTAGACACGCCCTTCCGGCGGAAAAATCGGGAGCCGAAGGTCCCTTGACGTGATGAAGATCACGGGAGCAGACTGGTTGCGTAATACAAAACCGTTGTTGACAGCGCAACCCGCTCCGCATCCAGTCTGCCAGCTGTCTGCGCCCATCTCTCCGTCTAGGAGGCGCCATGTCCGACGTCCTCGACTCGCCTGCCCCAGCTACCCCGACGTCGTCCGCGCCGCGGGCGAGTGTCGTGCCGAATCCGCAGGTCATGTTGTATACGCGACTGCGGAAGTCGCCGTATTTCTGGAAGTCACGCGAGCATGGCGTGGCGATGTACAGCGTGTACAACCACACGTACCACCCGCGGCACTACGGCGATCCGGTCGCGGAGTACTGGGCTTTGCTCGAGGGCGTCACGCTGTGGGACGTGGGTGTCGAGCGCCAGATCGAGATCAGCGGACCCGACGCGTTCAACTTCACGAACATGCTGGTCCCCCGCGACCTGAACCAGTGCGCGGTAGGCCAGTGCAAGTACGTGTTCATCACCGCGCCCGACGGCGGCATCATCAACGATCCGGTGCTCCTCCGGATCGAGGAGAACCGGTTCTGGCTCTCCCTCGCCGACAGCGACGTCGGGCTGTGGGCGCTCGCGCTCGCCCACGCCGGCGGCTGGAACGTCGACGTCCGTGAGGTCGACGTCGCCCCGATCCAGATCCAGGGGCCGAAGTCCAAGGACGTGATGCTCGACCTGTTCGGCGAGTCCATCCTCGAGGTGCCGTACTACTACCTGCGCCATTACACGCTCGACGGGATGGAGGTCGTCGTCAGCCGCACCGGCTACACCGCCGAGCTCGGCTACGAGATCTACCTCACCAACGCCGTACGTGACGCCGGCAGATTGTGGGACGCGGTCTGGCAGGCCGGCCAGCCGCACGGGTTGCGCCCGATCGGGCCGAGCCACATCCGCCGCATCGAGGCGGGCATGCTCGCCTACGGCTGCGACATCACGCTCGACACCAACCCGATGGAAGTCGGTTACGACTACCGCTGGATGGTCGACCTCGACCAGGAGGCCGACTTCATCGGCAAAGACGCGCTACGCCGGGTACGCGACGAAGGCATCTCCCGCCTCATGGTCGGCCTCGAGATCGACGGCGCGCCGTTGGGCAGCTACAACGACGGCTCGATGATCGACACCTTCCCGGTCCACACCGCTGCTGGCACCAATGTCGGGTCGGTGACCAGCGCCTGCTGGTCCCCGCGGCTCGAGCGCAACATCGGGCTGGCCATGGTGCCGATCGGTGACAGCGTGACCGGGACCAACGTCACCGTCGAGACACCCACCGGGCCGAGGTCGGCGGTCGTCGTCGACAAGCCGTTCATCGATCCGCTCAAGGAGACACCCAAGGCCTGAGGCCGGCGGCGACGGAGAGGTGAGTGCCGTGAGCCTCAGCATTCCGAGGACGAGAGCCCGGGCTCGGGCGCGGCGCAGCGCCTTGCCCCTGCCCGGGGAGCCCCGGTACGAGGTCCTTCCGCTGCCGGGTGTGCTCGATGCCGTCGAAGACCTGCCCGCCGGCGCGGTCGTCACGGTGACGTCGTCGCCACGCCGTGGCGTCGAAGCCACCATCGAGCTCGCCGAGGACCTGGCGGCCAGGGGGTTCCGTGCCGTCCCCCATCTGGCCGCCCGGCAGATCACCGATGACGGCGAGTTGGCGAACTTCATCGCCCGCCTCGACGTCGCAGGCGTTCGGGACGTCTTCGTCGTCGGCGGCGATGCCACCGAACCGACGGGACAGTTCGCCAGTGGGCTCGACCTGCTGCGTGTCATGGCCGCGATCGGGCATCCGTTCGAGCACGTGGGTGTCCCCTCCTACCCGGAGGGGCACCCGCTCATCGATGACGACACGTTGTGGGCCGCGTTGACGGCCAAACAGCGCTACGCCACGTACACCGTCACCCAGATGTGCTTCGACGCCGCGACCGTGTGCCGATTCATCGCCGAAGCACGACGGCGCGGCATCACCCTTCCGGTCGTGGCCGGGGTTCCCGGCGTCGTCGACACCGCCAAGCTGCTGCGGGTCAGTCTCCGGATCGGCATCGGTGACTCCGTGCGCTTCATCCGCGGCAACCGCTCGGCGCTGACCCGCCTGCTGCACCCCGGCGGCTACCGCCCCGACAGCCTCGTACGCGACCTGAGCGCACGCGCCATCGCCGGACGCTGCGACCTGGTCGGGCTGCATGTGTACACGTTCAACCATGTCGGGCCGAGCGTGCAGCGCCTGGCGCGCTCCCCCATCCACGAAACAGAGGTGGCCGAATGCCCATCCCCTCGGACATCGAGATCTCGCGCAACGCCGTCCTCAAACCACTGACCGACGTCGCCGCCGGCCTCGGCATCGGCGAACACCTGCTGGAGCCGTACGGCCGCGCCGCGGCGAAGATCTCACTCGATGCCATCGCCGAACTGGGCGAGCGTCCGAAGGGCAAGTACGTCGTCGTCACCGCCATCACGCCAACCCCGCTCGGTGAAGGCAAGACGACGACGACCGTCGGGATCGGGCAGGCCTTCGGCCAGCTGAACCGTTCGGGCATCGTCGCGATCCGCCAACCGTCGATGGGACCGACGTTCGGGATCAAGGGCGGCGCCGCCGGCGGAGGGTTCGCGCAGGTGGCTCCGATGGAGGCACTCAATCTGCACCTGACCGGTGACATGCACGCCGTCACCGCCGCGCACAACCTACTGGCCGCGATGGTCGACAACCATCTGCACAAGGGCAACGCGCTCGGCCTCGATCCGCACGCCATCACCTGGCGCCGGGTGCTCGACGTGAATGATCGTGAGCTGCGCAGCATCGTCACCGGCCTCGGTGGCCGCATGGACGGCACACCCCGCCAGTCCGGGTTCGACATCACCGCGGCCAGCGAGGTCATGGCCGTGCTCGCCTTGTGTACGTCGTTGCGCGACCTCAGAGCCCGCCTCGGCCGGATCGTCGTCGGCTACGACCACGACGGCGCCCCGGTGACCGCCGAGATGCTCAAGGCTGCAGGCGCGATGTGCGTGATCCTGCGCGACGCCATCAAGCCCAACCTCATGCAGACCGTCGAGCAGACTCCGGTCCTGGTGCATTGCGGCCCGTTCGGCAACATCGCCCACGGCAACTCCTCGATCGTGGCCGATCAGGTCGGCATCAGGGCCGCTGACTACCTCGTCACCGAGGCCGGTTTCGGCGCCGACATGGGGGCCGAACGCTTCTTCAACATCAAGTGCCGCACCTCCGGGCTCACCCCGGACGCGGCAGTCATCGTCGCCACCGTCCGTGCGCTCAAGGCGCACTCCGGCAAGTACCGCGTCACCGCCGGGCGTCCGCTGCCCGACGAGATGCTCGAGGAGAACCCCGACGACGTGCTGGCCGGTGCGGAGAACCTGCGGCGCCAGATCGCCATCGTCCGCCGGCACGGCGTCACGCCCGTGGTCGCAGTGAACTCCTTCCCTTCCGACTACGCGAGCGAGCGTCGCGCCATCTTGGACGTCGCCACCGCCGAAGGCGTCCGCGCCGCCGTGAGCACCCACTTCGCCGAAGGCGGGAAGGGCGCGGTCGAACTGGCCGAGGCAGTCATCGACGCGTGCGAAGCGCCGTCGCAGTTCCGCCTGCTCTACCCGGACGAGCTCTCGCTCGTCGGCAAGATCGAAACCGTCGCACGCGAGGTCTACGGGGCTGATGGCATCGATCTGTCACCGGAAGCCGCCCGCCAATTGAACACCTATGAACGCGCCGGGTTCGGCTCGTTACCGGTATGTATCGCCAAGACGCATCTGTCCCTGTCGGCGGACCCCGCCCTCAAGGGTGCCCCGACAGGCTGGCGATTGCCCGTGCGAGAGGTGCGTGCCTCGGCCGGGGCCGGGTTCGTCTACCCGATCTGCGGCGACATGCGCACCATGCCGGGCCTGTCGTCATCGCCGGCGGCCGAGCGCATCGACATCGACGACGCCGGAGAGGTGGTCGGCCTGTCATGAGCGCACCGGGATGGCAACGCGGTGACTATCTCGACCGGCCGCTGCGTGATCTCCTCGACGACGCCGCCGGGCACGACCCGCTGCCGGCGGCCGGGTCGATCGCAGCTGCCACGGCGGCGCTGGCTGCGGCGCTCACGGTCAAGGTCGCTCGCCGCAGTGCCGCGCACCGGCCGGATACCGACGATCTGGTCGCGCACGGCGAGAAGCTGCTCGCCCGGTTGAGCCTGCAGATCAGCGCGGACCCACCGGCCTACGCCGCGTACCTGCGTGACCGGAGCCCGCAGGCGCTACGCGCAGCGTCGTCGGCACCGGCCGAAGTCGCCAAGGCCGGCGCCGAGGTCGCCACGCTGGCCGGTGACCTCGCCGCCACCGGCAACCCCGCCCTGGCCTATGACGCAGCCGCCGCCCAACGCCTGGCCACCGCCGCCACGACCGTCGCAGAGTCCCTGATCGCCGCCAACGACCCTCGGGAGGACTCATGAGCAGCCTGCCGCAACGAGCCGACGTCGTCGTCATCGGCGCAGGAATCGTCGGCAACTCCATCGTCCATCACCTCGCCGACCGCGGGTGGCGCAACATCGTGCTGCTCGACAAGGGACCGCTGCCCGACCCGGGCGGGTCGACCGGGCATGCGTCGAACTTCATCTTCCCGGTGGATCACTCCAAGGAGATCACCGCGCTCACGCTGGACTCGATGCGCCAGTACGAGAAGTTCGGCACGCTGACCACGTGCGGCGGCATCGAGATCGCTCGCACCGAGGACCGAGTGCAGGAGTTGCGACGCCGGATGTCCTCGGCCACGTCGTGGGGCATCCCGTCGGAGCTGATATCGCCGCAGCAGGTCGGCGAGCTGATGCCGTTCCTCGACACGCGGCTGGTCCGGGCCGGCTTCTGGACCCCGTCGGCTGCCGTCGTGGATCCGCTGCAGACCGGTGTCTTGATGCGCCAGCACGCCCACGAGCTGGGTGCGCTGACGGTCTCGGCCAGTACCGAGGTCCTGGGCATCGACACGACGCCAGGCCGCCCCCGGCCGGTGGTGGCGCGAGTGCGTACCGACCGTGGTGACATCGAGACCGACCACGTCGTCGTGGCCTGTGGTGTGTGGAGTCCGCGCATCGCCCGGATGGCCGGCGCCCGCATCCCACTGACCCCGGCGGTGCACCAGATGATCGACGTCGGACCGATCCCCGAACTGGCCGCGACCGGGCAGGAGATCGCCTACCCGATCGTGCGCGACATGGACCCGCTGATGTACGAGCGGCAAAGCGGTGCCGACCTGGAAATCGGCTCCTACGCCCACCGGCCGATCCTGCACGATCCCGACGACATCCCGTCGATCGAAGCCTCCGCGCTGTCTCCGACCCAGTTGCCGTTCACGCAGGAGGACTTCGACCCGCAGATGGCGACCGCGCTGGAGTTGTTCGCGCCGATCCTCGACCGCGAGGACGTCGGGGTGCGCCACGCCATCAACGGCCTGCTGTCGATCACCCCCGACGCAGGTCCGCTACTCGGCGAGACGCCGGAGGTCCAGGGGTTGTGGTCGGCGGCCGCGGTGTGGATCAAGGAGGGCCCGGGCGTGGGCCGGATGATCGCCGAATGGATGACGCACGGGTCCTCGGAGATCGACCTACACGGTGCCGACATCACCCGCTTCTACCCCCACCAGCGGACGCGTTCCCACGTGCTCGCGCGGGCCAACGAAGGGTTCAACAAAACCTACGGGATCGTGCACCCGCGCGAGCAGTGGGCGTCGTCGCGCCCGCAGCGTCGTTCTCCCTTCTACGAACGTGAGCAGGAACTGGGCGCCCAGTTCTTCGAGGCCGGCGGCTGGGAGCGTCCGCAGTGGTACGAGTCGAACCGGCCCCTGTTGGAGGAGATGGCCGAGAACGCGCCGGCGCCGGAGATGCTCACCGACCGCCCGTACGAGTGGGACCGACGCTGGTGGTCGCCGATCACCAACGCCGAGCACCTGGCCATGCGCCAACGCGTCGCCATGATCGACCTCAGCGCGTTCGCTCAGTTCGAGGTGGTCGGCCCGGGCGCGCTGGATTACCTGGAGACGATGGCCGTCGCTCGGATCGACCGGCCCACCGGTCGGATGATCTACACCCCGGTGCTCGCGCCCAACGGCGGGTTCCGCAGTGACCTGACCATCGTCCGCCTCGGCGACGACGAATTCCGCATCATCACCGGCGGTGCTGACGGCGCGCGCGACCTCGCCTGGTTCACCGCGCACCTGCCCGGTGACGCATCGGTGACACTCACTGACATCACATCCGCGACGTGCACGGTCGGGCTGTGGGGGCCGCGCGCCCGCGACGTGCTGGCCGCGGTCACCGAAGAGGACGTCAGCAACGACGCGTTCGCCTTCGGCACGGTCCGGCCGATCACCGTCGACACCATCCCGGTCCTGGCCGCCCGGATCTCCTACGTCGGCGACCTCGGATGGGAACTGCACGCCCCGGCCGAGCTCGGCCGCCGGCTGTGGGACGTGATCGAGGAAGCCGGCCGCCCGCACGGCATCGTGCCGGCCGGCATCGGTGTCTACGGCACCACGGGCCGGCTCGAGAAGGGCTACCGGCTGATGGGAGCCGAGCTCGAGGTCGAGTACGACCCCGTCGAAGCCGGTCTGGCGCTGCCGAAGGTCAAGGATCACGACTTCATCGGGCGCGAAGCCTACGTTCGTGCCCGCGGGCACGAACCGGCTGCGACGCTGTGCACCCTCACCGTCGACGACCATCGCGACGCCACCGGGGTGCGCCGCTATCCGCAGGGTGGCGAGCCGGTCCTGACGACGAGCGGTGAACGCATCGTCGACCGCAAAGGCCGCGGGTCGTACGTCACGAGCGCCGGCGCCGGGCCGTCGGTCGGCGCGTACCTGCTCATGGCTTACCTGCCGCCGGAGCACGCCGTCGAGGGCACCGCGCTCACCGTCGGCTACATGGGCGAGCGCCTACCCGTGACCGTCGCCCGTGCCGGGCGCACGCCGCTGTTCGACCCCGACGACACGCGAATGAAGGGGTGAGCGACGTGAACGTGCTGGTCTGTGTGAAGCGGGTGCCTGGCACCGGCTCCACGATCCTGCTCACCGACGACGGCATGGACGTCGACACGCGCCATCTCGGGTTCACCATCGGCCCGCACGAAGAATGTGCGGTCGAGGAGGCGATCCGGATCGCTGCCGACCACGGCGGTCAGGTGACCGTCCTCACCGTCGGGCCGGCCGAAGCCGCCGAGCAGTTGCGCGACGCATTGTCGATGGGCGCCGATCACGCCGTGCTGGTCGACACCGGCCCGGGCGAACTGGACCCGGAAGCCACCGCGGACGCCTTGGTCCAGGCCGTCCGGCAGCTTCAGGACGAGGCTGGTGCGCGGTTCGATCTCGTCCTGTTCGGCAACGAGTCCGCCGATGCCGGGCATTACCAGGTCGGCGTCCGAGTGGCGTGTGAACTGGGCCTACCGATGGTCGGCGGGGTCAAGGGCGTCGAGCTCGACACCGACGCCGGCACGGTGCGCTGGCGCCGGCCGGTGGCGGCCGGAGTCGAGGTGTACGAGAGTTCGCTGCCCGCGGCGGCCGGCGTCGCCGAGGGCCTGAACCTGCCGCGCTACCCGAGCATGCGCGGCCGGCTGCGGGCCATGAAGGCCGTCATCACGACGTTGCATGTGGACGTCGCGCCGAGCGGACTGCGCAAGACGGGCCTGCGCCGCCCGGCCGAGGAACGGCCCGCGACGGTCGTGCTCGGTAGCGGCGCCGACAGCGCCGGAGCCGTCGTGGACGTGCTCGAGGAACTGGGGGTGGCCTAGATGTCGGTGTTCACGATCATCGAGCACGACGACGGCGTGGTGCCGGCGGCGTGCCTACAGGCCCTGACGATCGCCGGCGAACTCGCCGCCGGAGACACGGTGGAGGCGGTGGTCTTCGGCCCCGACCCCGGGCTGGGCTCGGTGCTCGCCGCGAACGGGGTCACGACCCTGCACGTCGTCGACCACGAGCTGGTGACCGACTACTCGCCCGAGATCTACGGGGAGAGCCTGGCCCAACTGCTCAAGCAGGCCGGCCCGGCTGGTGTGGTCGCCGCGGGAACCGACCGGGGCAACGAGATCATGGCTCAGGCGGCGGCCCGCTCCCGGCTGCCACTGGCGACCAACTGCGTCGCGGTCACCGCCGACCCGGGCGCGTGGACGCTGACTCGTGCGCGTGTCGGTGGTCTGCTGCTCGAGGACGCCGAGCTGACCGCGTCGACGAAGCTGGTCACGGTGGTGCCCGGGCCTGGTGACGACGTTTCCGCGTCGCCCGGCGCCTCCGGCCTGCTCACCCAGACCTTCGTTCCCGACCTCGCAGCCGACTTCGTGCACAGCAGGTTGGTCGAGCGGACCGAACGTGGGTCCGGGGTCACCTTGGCCACCGCCCGCGTCGTGGTGTCCGGCGGCCGCGGCGTCGGCAGCTCCGAGGGGTTCGCCCCGCTGGAGGAGTTGGCCGATCTGCTCGGGGGCGCGGTCGGCTGCTCTCGCGTGGCCACGAGCAACGGGTGGCGTCCGCACAGCGATCAAGTCGGCCAGACCGGGACGAAGGTGTCCCCGGAGCTCTACATCGCGTGCGGCATCAGCGGCGCCACACAGCACTGGGTCGGCTGCATGGGGGCCAAGACGATCCTGGCGATCAACACCGACCCGGAGGCGCCGATGGTGACCCGAGCCACCTATGCGGTGACCGGCGACGTGCACGAGGTGGTGCCCGCCGTGGTCGCCGAGATTCGCCGCCGCGCGGACATCCGGGCGGGCCGTCGGCCCGCCTTGGCTTGATGACGACGTCGGTACACTCGCGAGATGTGGACCCCGACAACAACACCCGCGCGCCCGCATACGTCCAATCCGTGGAACGAGCGATAGCGATCCTCGAGTTCCTCGCCACTAACGAATGGTCGGGTGCCACGGACGTCGGAAACGAGCTCGGAGTCCACAAATCAACGGCGTTTCGCCTGCTCAACACGCTTGAAAGCCGGGGACTCGTCGAGCAGCACATCGAAAGCGGAAAGTACCGGTTGGGGTTCGGTCTGGTGCACCTGGCCAATTCGGTCACCGTCGGTCCCGACATCACCCGCCAGGCGCAGCCGGGGTGCACGTGGCTGGCCGGTCAGACCGAGGAAACGGTCACGTTGTCGGTCCTGGAAGGTCTCGAATCAGTCACGATCGACCAGATCATGTCCACGTCCACGGTGGCGAGCCGAAGCTGGCTCGGGCGACGCACACCCCTGCACTGCACCTCGCCCGGCAAGGTGTTCCTGGCCTTCCTGCCCGAAGAACGCCAAGCTGAGATCGTCGCCGGCCCGCACGAGCGGTTCACCGAGTACACGATCACCGACCCCGCCAAGCTCCGCGATGAGCTCGAGCAGGTGCGCGTCGACGGGTATGCGACGAGTTTCGAGGAGTTCGAAGAGGGCCTGAGCGCCGCGGCCGCACCGGTGTGCGCCGCCGACGGGTCGGTCGTCGCCGCCATCGGCATCTCCGGGCCTTCTTACCGCCTCGATCACGATCAACTCGATGCCTTGGCGCCGATTGTGCGAGAGGCCGCCGAGCGCGCCTCGACCGGATTCGGCTATGCCCAACTGGGTGGTGACGCCGCCCGCGAATGACCCGGGCGGCACGGTGCGCTATGCGGCGAATTCGCCGATTCAGGCCCACCAATGAACTGGTGTTGTGCCATTCGCTATAATGAGCGATTCGGATTAATCGCCAGAATTGGCTCAATGGGAGATCTTTATTCAGAGTATGGACACCGAGGCGAACGTGTCAAATCGTACTGACGATCCCCGTGACGACGCGGTGCGTGAGGAACAGCCGTACATTTCCTACCTGTACGAGCGACTCGATCTGCTTCGGGAGCGCACGGCGGCGAGGCTGGCCGAGCTGTACCGACAACGCGGCGGCAACCATCAAGCGGTGTGGGATCGTGAGGCGTTCGTGGCCCGTGACGTCGAGCGCCTCCAGCGGCTCGGGTCGGTCGATCGCGGACTGTGCTTCGGGCGACTGGACTTCACCGATCAGCGCACGTCCTACATCGGCCGGATCGGATTGTCCGACGACGAATACGAGAATCTACTCGTCGATTGGCGCGCGCCGGCCGCCGAGCCGTTCTACCGCGCCACCGCGGCCGACCCGGGCGATCTGGCTCGTCGCAGGCACATTCAGACCCGCCGACGCGAGGTGGTCGCCGTCGACGACGAGGTCTTCGCCCCCGACCGGTTGCCAGCCGGCAGCCAAGGCACGTTGCGCGGTGAGGCCGCGCTGCTCGCTTCGCTCACCGCGCACCGGACCGGGCGCATGTCCGACATCGTCGCCACGATCCAGGCCGAGCAGGATCGCATCATCCGTTCTCCGCTGGCCGGCGTGCTGGTGGTCCAAGGCGGCCCGGGCACCGGCAAGACGGTGGCCGCACTGCACCGTGCGGCTTATCTGCTCTATACGTACCGAGACCGGCTCAGTGAGAAGGGACTCCTGGTCGTCGGGCCGAACCGGACGTTCCTGCACTACATCGACCAGGTCCTGCCGTCTCTCGGCGAGACCGGTGTGGTCATGTCCGCCGTGGACGAGCTGTTCCC